>CAZSTY010000274.1:0-2563 GCA_964609885.1 uncultured archaeon | reverse complement strand
TGTATCTCTCGGGCCGTCATCGGCTCAGGGTGTCGCAGCATATACCAATAGACTTGTAGAGTCTTGCCCTTTAGCGCCCTTGCCAGCTCCTCCTCAGGCACTTCTTCGGACAAGACTCACAACTCCTCAGACTTGTTGATTCTGTAGCCGTTGTTGGGATTACAATCCTGACTCTTAATTCTGGTTGTTGAGTGGCCGCGTCGGCAGGCCAACAAAGTAACGCTCTTATACCCGCAGGATTCTGCGAAGGCTGCCGGTGGCACAAGCCACCTGTCAAGTGATCCCACACCTGACACTGTCGCCGACCGTCGTGGTGGGCAAGGAGTAACCAGCGATGTCAACTGTGCGCAAGCCAATTACGCCAAAACCGCCGAGACGCAGAGAGAAGGTACTCGTCATCCTTCAGGAGCAATGTAAGCAATGTGGGCTATGCGTGGAGTTTTGCCCGAAGAATGTGCTCTGTCTTGATATGAGCAAGTATAATCGAAAGGGCTACCATCCCGTTGATGCCTGTGATATCGACGCCTGCGTCAATTGCGAGTTCTGTGAGAGAATCTGTCCGGACATGGCTATCTTCCTTGCCGACCGCGAAGAGGCAAGAGAGGCCTACGAGGCAGGCGCTCTGGAGGAGGGCACACGCATCCCGGAGTTTGAGGCGGAGAAACCCAAGAAGGAGGCGGAGTAGATGCCTGAGCGAATAATGTTCACAATGGGAGATATTGCATGTGCCGAAGGAGCTCTGAGCGCCGGATGCCGGTACTTCGGCGGCTACCCAATCACACCCGCTACTGAGATTGCAGAGTGGATGTCAATCAGAATGCCCCAACTCGGCGGTGCATACGTTCAGTACGAGGATGAGATAGCATCAATCACCAGCGTCATCGGAGCATCATGGGCAGGCGTCAAGGCCATGACTGCAACCTCCGGCCCGGGAGTCAGTCTAATGCTTGAGGCGGTGGGTCTTGCGGTCATGACTGAAACCCCCCTCGTTCTTGTGAACATTATGCGAGGGGGACCGAGCACTGGTCAGCCTACGAGGGGGCAACAGGGCGATGTCATGCAGGCGAAATGGGGCAGCCATGGGGACTATCAGATTATCGCGCTGACACCGGCGTCAGTCCAAGAGATGTTTGATCAGACCGTTCAGGCATTCAATCTTGCTGAACAGTACAGGGTTCCTGTCTTCGTCTTGGCAGACGAAACCGTCGGCCACATGAGGGAGAAGCTGATCATTCCCGACGAGAAGGACTTGAAGATTGTAGAGCGAAAGAAACCGACCGTTCCTCCGGAGGAGTATCTGCCGTTCAAGCCTGACGACAACCTTGTTCCACCAATGGCCACTTTCGGTTCGGGCTACCAGTTCTATGCAACCGGATTGACCCATGACCAGCGTGGTTACCCCTCAGACAAGGAAGATGTTCAGATTGAGCTCATCAATCGCCTCAATCAGAAGATCTTGCGGAATGCAGACAAGATTATCGACCTAGAACGTTTCCAGCTTGACGACGCCGACGTTGCGGTGATTGCGTATGGTACTCCATCCAGAAGCGCAAAGAGAGCGATTCGTGAGGCCCGAGAACAGGGGTTAAAGGTCGGACTCCTGAGGCTCAAGACAGTCTGGCCATTCCCCGAGAGGGTCGTCGCAGACCTCGCCACCGAGGTGAAACACATCATTGTGGCCGAACAGAACATGGGCCAGATCTATCATATGGTCCGTGCGAGCGCCGGAACGAGACCGGTGCACTTGATGCCCAAGCCTGCAGGAATGCCTCAGCTGCCGGGCGAGATACTCGACAAAATCAAGGAGGTTGTGTCCTGATGGCCGCCACAGAGAAGGTCTTGGCTCATCCGATGGCCAAGTTCATGCGAACGGACAGGCTCCCATGGATATACTGTCCTGGATGCTCAATTGGGATTGTGACCAACATGATCGCCCGGGCCATAGAGAGTCTGGGCATCGACTTCAACAAGGTCGTCATTGTTTCTGGAATCGGTTGCACCGGCCGTGTGTCAGGCTACTTCAAGACCGGCACTTTCCACACGACACACGGGCGAGCAATCGCCTTTGCAGAAGGCGTCAAGATTGCGAATCCCGAGCTCGAGGTAATCGTCGTTTCGGGAGATGGTGACATCGCAGCCATAGGTGGGAACCATCTCATTCACGCTTGCAGGAGAAACATCGACATCACCGTTGTCTGTGTGAACAACTTCAACTATGGGATGACGGGCGGACAGTTTGGCCCGACAACGGAGCACGAACGGTATACCCAGACTAGCCCTCAGCCCATAGGTAACATTGAGTGGCCATTTAATCTCGTCAAGCTTGCAGCGTCATCAGGTGCGACCTTTGTGGCACGTTGGACAGCGGTCCAAGTCAGACGTGCAACCAAGTCCATAGAGAAGGGCATTGCGAAGAAGGGCTTCTCGTTCATCGAGATAGTCGGCGCCTGCCCGACATCCTACGGACGGAGAAATAGACTTGGCGACAGTGTGGCCATGCACAGACATCTTCTCGAAGTCGCCGACATCCAGAACGGATTGCCGCCTCATGAGGCAGAGCTCG
>CAZSTY010000273.1:0-2567 GCA_964609885.1 uncultured archaeon | reverse complement strand
AACTCAAAGCACAAGACTGGTTTTCCACAGGGTGTCGATGTCATTCGCGTCTTCTATCCGTACTGTTATCGTTGCCCGTATGGCCAAAATGTCGATGACTGCAATCTTGAGTGCGTGGAGGCCCTGAGGTATGCGCTGGAGGTCGAGGGCAATGACATTGCGGCAACGGTGATGGAACCGATCTGTGGTGAGGGCGGAATCATAGTGCCCCCAGCAAAGGCCGTGCAAGAGATTTACAAGGTGACGAAGGACGCCGGAGCATACTTCATGTCAGATGAGGTGCAGGCAGGCATGGGCCGCACTGGCAAATGGTGCGCCATTGAGAACTACAGTGTTGTGCCGGACTACGTGTCCATGGCAAAGGCACTGGGTGGAGGCTATCCCATGGGTGCCTCCATCGGTCCGGCGCCGATGTACAACGGTCCCTCTCGACATTCCGAAACGTTCTCAGCCGAACCGAAGATGGCTCTCACCTCCCTCTGGATTCTAAAGCACATAGAAGACGGTGATTTCCTCCGTAAGAACGCTGAGAACGGCAAGTATCTCCTGAGCCGGCTTGAGGAGCTGAAGGAGAAGCACGAAGTCGTGGGTGACGTTCGCGGTATCGGCCTTATGGTCGGTATCGAGTTCGTCAAGGACAAGAAGAGCAAGGAGAAAGCACCCAAGCTCCGTCACGAGATTGTCAAGCACCTTGTGGCCAAGGAAAAGCTGTGGGTCTTGGGTGCTGGCCAGAACGTCATCCGGTTCACACCAAGCTACGTCATTACAAAGGACGAGATTGATGACGCAGTGGATCGCTTGGATCGTGCAATCAAGGCGGTGACATCATAATACGCATCTAATAACAATCCGGTGCCGGGGCCGCAACAGAATACACATGCGACCCGCGGCACCATCTTCTCTAGGACGGTTTCAGAGAGCTAGGAGAATTGCACCAATAATCACAAGGACACCCGGAAGTCCTGCTCCAAATAGGTAGAGGACTATCCCGAGAATGAGTATGATTATCCAGTTCTTCTCCAACTTCAGGGCGGGAATCTTGACGACGCCACTGGTTGCCAAGACAATCAGTGAGATTACTATCTGGATTACTCCAATGATTACGTTTCCAAGGTATCCTATCAGCCCAGGCCCGGGAAAAAGTATCATTCCCATATTGAGAATATTGAGGATACCATAGAGAAGCCCTATTATACCTCCCAAGATGACGAGAATCTCCCCAACCTTGGTGGTGTCTTTCTTCGGCATGTTTCATCTCTCCATCGACGGCTGCGTCTATAGCCGCACTACCAGTGGCTATGTCGCCCCTCGATTTAATACCTGCTCTCCACTAGCCAAGGAACGAACGCAGCCATCCCAATGCTTATCAACGCCTTTGCACGACAATGACAAAACTACAAAGGAGGTAAGATGCGAATTGGCCATAACACACTGGGGGAATCATGTTTGCCAGGCGCTCGTTCTTAGCTCTACCTCCTTCCGCGAAGTTCCTCTACGTTCTTCTTAAGACCCGGCGCAGAATGTCGCGTCAGGAACTGATCAGCGAGACCTTCCTGCCCCCGCGCACTGTTAACTACGGTCTCAGCAGGCTGAAGGATCTAGGACTGGTCAGAGAGGACGTTCACACCGAGGACTCGCGAAAGGTGGTGTACGAGCTCACGGAAACCCCGTTCTGAGCAACTTGAGCGTCGAACCGCCGGACGCGAGTCACGGCGGTGGCACAGGTGTGTGGCGCACTGCCAAAAGCCTCATAATGCGTGCGCCACCGACTCCCCTCAACCGAATAGAGGCATGACAGATGGACTTCTACAAGCAGGCCGGCGTGGAGCCGATCGGTGACAGGAAGAGGACACACCTCTCGTGGCAGATAACCCCCGACATTGCTGGGCAGATGGTCACACTGATGGGCTGGGTTCACATTCTTCGTGACAAGGGCCGAATCAAGTTCCTGGTCCTCCGGGATGAAGGTGGCACAATCCAAGTCACCATCCCGAAGAAGAAGGTATCCGCGGAGGTCTTCGAAACTGCCGGGCACCTCAAGCCGGAAACGGTTGTCGCCGTGACTGGTGAGGTCGTAGAGGCTCCGCAGGCCAGGGCAGGAGTTGAAGTCATTCCCACCGAGATTCGCATTCTGAACACCGCAGAGCCGCTGCCGATTGACGTTGTCGAGGGAAAGGTGTCGATTGAACTTGACACTCGACTCAACAATCGAATCCTCGATCTTCGAAAGCCGCGCGTCAATGCTATCTTCCGCATCCAGCATGCCTTGGTGAGGTTCTCGAGAGAATTCCTTGAGGAACGCGGGTTTGTGGAGATTCATACCCCGAAAATCGTCGCCGAGGCCACGGAGGGAGGCGCTAACCTCTTCGAGATTCAGTACTTCGAGAAGAAGGCGTTCTTGGCCCAGAGTCCGCAGTTCTACAAACAGCTCATGCTATTGGCTGGCTTTGGGCGTGTCTTTGAGATTGCTCCGGTCTTTCGCGCCGAGAAGCACAACACCCGCCGCCATATCAACGAGTACACATCATTTGACTTCGAGATGGCGTGGATTAGTGGTGTCGAAGATG
>CAZSTY010000272.1:0-2572 GCA_964609885.1 uncultured archaeon | reverse complement strand
TGAGTCGAGATGCTGACCCACAAGGCCTCGGTCTTGAAAGTACGCCTCTATGACAGGCCAGTACTTCTGACGCTCTTCCGTGCCCAACTTGTCACCACACACCCTAGTCATGAAAGACGGGCGAACTACTGCCGACTATTCTGCTTCCCATTGCATGAACCCAGAGAAGTCCGAGCTCTCTCATAGACCGCAATAGCCGCCCCGTACGCTCTGCTCCGGCCTCCTGCCGCTTCCCATCCGCCTAGTGCCTGTGGCGGGCTCGGCGGGATTTGAACCCGCGACCGTCAGGTTAAAAGCCTGCTGCGCTACCTGGCTGCGCCACGAGCCCAGCTCATCGATGCCTGCCATCTTGACCGTCCTCATGTCCGGTCTACACCCGACATGTTGTTCTTTGGAATGTCAAATATGGCCATGCATGATGGGAAGCAGCTCTGCCTGAGCAATCGAGGGCTCTTCTGTAGCCATAAAAGCGTTGCGATGAAACACTGGTATGGAGAGTCCACTACGGGAAAGCTTGGCCGTTAGCCACTAATTGTATTCGCACTCTTCGTTATAAATCTGGTTGAGATAGCGCCGTTGTATTACAGTTGTTAAAGCGCGGCTGGTATGGCGCCAATCTCCCCTCTTCAGGTTGTTTCATCAGCATCTTGTCAATGCCCTCGAGCGACGAGCCCCAGAGCACCTGTGACTACATCTGAGCGTCTTCCGGATCTGTTGTGGCCAGACACGCGTCATGTCCGACAACTTTAATAGAAAATCCAAATGACCGAACCCCAGTCCGGTGCCCCTGTAGTGTAGTCCGGCCTAGCATTCAAGACTGTCACACTTTCGAGGTGCGTCTTGAAGGGCGAATCTTGAGACCCGGGTTCAAATCCCGGCGGGGGCGCCACCATCTCCTTCTATGTTATGATTAAGGACTTCACTGGTCCACCTCTGAAGATGGTCCGGCAAAGGAAACTCGCCTGAAACCACCATGGAGATAAGTATGCCGTTTGCCACGCTTAGATAAGCCGAGGTGTAGAAGACAATGGTGAGTGAGTTCCTTAGACAGTGTGAAACCTCAAGGAAACTTCAGAACAGAAGCATTCCCGAGGCTCTGAACGCAGGCCTCCACAGTGACATAGACCTAGTTAGCGACCGCAAGTTGGTTGTGCTTACGGGCTGTGGCGACTCGTACGCCGTGGCACAGTATGGCCAATGGGCGCTTCTACAAGAAGGGATTAACGCGGTGGCCCTGTCCGCATCAGAGGTGAACCGTCTTTCGATTAATCAAAGATGTACTGTCATTGGGATCACTGCCTCTGGACGGAGCCTGTCTACAATTGATGCTATGGACTATGCGAAGGAACATGGGGCCGCCACCGTGGCCCTGACGGACAACCGGAACGGACCAATCACCGAGCATGTAGACACGCTTTGGCTGACGGATACTCACGTTGAAACGTACAACATTATCCCCACCGCCCCGACGACTGCTGCTCTTGCATACTTGTTCGGCATAGTCGGCCAGATCAATGAGAAGCAGTACCATGATGATGTTGAGCTCTTGAGAACGCAGATGTATAGGATTCATCAATGGGCGGAAAAGGAGGGCGAGAAGCTCTCGGCACTCATTGACAGAGGACATACTGCGTACTTCATCTCCGAGGGGCCCAACTATGTTGCCGCTCAGCTGGGGATGATGAAGGTCAATGAGTCCTCGCTAACTCTTGGTGTGAGCGTGTTGAGAGAGGAATTCCAGCATTATGGCAGTCTGCCGACACGAACAGGCGACGCCGCCATCGTCGTCACCGATAGCCCGTCTACAGAGAGTGATCAAAGATTCTTGCACGTGCTCAAAGAAATACTGGCGTTACGGACATTTCACATCAACCTACCCGTTGACTACGGTCTCAAGACACCACTAGCTCAAGTGATAGCGAATACATTAGTTGTTCAGACAGCCGTGCTCAGAGCGATTCTGCGCGATGAACCAGAGAAGGAATGGTTCAGGTTGCCGCACGCCAAGGCATTTCGAATCTACTGAGCGATTGGAAACACATAACACCACGACATGAGGTTGTACACGAGTGACACGGTTGCTAGAGGATATTGCAGATGCAGTGGAACGCGGTGACATGAGAGTCGCGGCGCAGTGCATCACAGGCAGTGAGGATGAGTTCCTCGCAGAAGTGGGGAGGCTGTTCGACAAGGGAGAGAAAGGAGGTCAAAGGCTCAAGGAACGCATTCTGAGTGTGGTGGATAGGCTGGACGACAGGCTAGCCGTTGATGTCATCAGACTGGCAATATGGGATGATGACCGCCTTATTCGTGTGCGGGGGCTTCAGGCGGCATACAGGAGAAGGCTAGACGCTTTCAACATGGAGTTGGCTGAGCTGCTTTCAGACAGGAGCAGCGACTTTGAGATTAGAAAGTGGATACTACACATCCTGACCAGTACCGAGCCCAAGTACTTTGGTAGGATGATCCGAAAACTCGCCCGAGATCACTCAGAAACCATCGAGTTGAGACGAGAGGCCATATTTGCACTTACCAATGTGGCTGACGATGAGAGTATAGGCACGTTGTGCAC
>CAZSTY010000271.1:0-2588 GCA_964609885.1 uncultured archaeon | reverse complement strand
TGCTGCAATAGCGAATAAGCGCACCAAAATCAATGTCAGAGAGGTAGACAGTCTGCAAAATCCTTACCACTCCTGCAGCACTGCAAGAACGGTACTCATATGGCTGTTACGGAGCAAGAGACCATGAGTCTTCTGCTCTCTATGCTGTCCCACCCGTCAACATCGCAACGAGGAACAGGATTAGAGCGGTGAGTATGCCTGCGGCCAAGGTCTTCGCACCGTACATCCAGATGTTCTTCTTCGACACGCTTCCGAGGAATAGGCCCAATAGAAATAGCAGCACGAGGCATATCCCGATGGCGAGCAGGAAGGAGAGCTCGTAGGATAGAATGCCCATCGGTACAAGGAAAAGGGGAAACATGATGATTAGGGCCGCCACTGCCGGGGAGGCGCCATCGACAATGGCAACAACGACCGACGTGGTCCGGGACGCCTTTGCATACATGGAGTGGCTCATGTCAGTCAGCATGGCCCGCCCGATTTCTTCGACCTCTCGCTCCCGTTCGGCGCTCTCCGCTAGGTACGATCCGCTAAGACCCGATACTGCCATTGCAATGCTGGTGCCCGCTGCAGCAAGAAGGATTGCGTTGAACCCAGGCGTCGGATTTGTGGGGTCGATAGTAAGAAGGCCACCTAGAACAAGTCCAAGCATGGTGAGCGCGCCGTCGAAGGCGTTCATGGCAAGGTAACGACGGGCAATCTCTACGCCTTGTGTCAACTCAAGCGCACGCATTATCCTGCCGATACGTCCGACTTTTTCTTCCCCTGTACGTCTGGAATCCTCATCGGATTGAGTCAAAGGCCTCTGTACCTCTCGTGACCGTGGTCGGGCTCGCTCCGGCCGCACACGGTTATAAGTTGGACGGTGGCACCTAGCTGGTGTTTCTTATCACTAGGAAAGGGCGATCGAGCCCACAATGGCTCCCACTATCGACAATGCAAGGATTGCCAGAAGGCATTTACAAAGTAGCCCACACATGTCCGGCTCGTCGGTCTTCTTCTGCTCTACATCGGGAAGTGGAATCTCAGTCATCCTTTGCCGTCTCCTTTGCCCAGCAGAGCGGCACGACAGAGTTTTAGCCTTTTTGCCGTTGGTCGTCATTTGGACAATCTCGGTCGGGCAGCATCGTCCAAGTTGTCAGCTGCTGTTCGCCAGCCTGCACATGCCATTGTTGACGCAACAGTAAAAAGCGGATGGTCGGACTGCTCCAGCGAGCAATTTGCGCTGAACCCTATTGAGATGAGGAGAGTTGGCTTCGGGCGGCACTACTCCAGATACGATTCTTGACAGACCGCGCGCCCTGCGTTTTATTGGGTTGACCCAGATGCTATTTGGGCTGATTGGCCTGCTCGGCACGGTTGGTCTTCTCGTTGCGTGGTACCAAGGTGTTCCACAGATTGCAGAGACGGGACCTACGTATGCTCTCCTATTGTTTCTTGGAATCGCAGTGCCGGGTCTTATCATTGGCAACTACGTGGACGACTTGCGGCGAAACGCGGTGATTGCACAGATTCTGTACAGTTTCTTCGCGGTGGGAATGAGTGCCTACTTCCTGTATTGGAGGGGCGTTGACTATCACTGGACGTTCCCATTCTTCAACACTCAGGTGGACGTGTTCGTTGGAAGAATTGCCATTGGAATCCTATTCATCGAGCTGGTCTTCGCACTATACCTCATTGTCAATTGGAAGCGTGTGGCACCGCCGCCTCATGTGAAGATAGAGCGGGACAAGGCGAAGGCAAGACTGATCGAGCAGGGACTTCTACCCACTCCATTGGACACACATCTTCTTGGTCCTGACGGGGCGCCTCTCTCGCCGGAGGAGGAGGAACAGGTCCTCCAAGTCCGCAAGATTGAAACCGAGGAGGGGATGGCAATCCTTTGTTCCAACTGTGGGGGAGCCACGCCCCTCACGCAAGTTCGCGACGACAACACGGTTGAATGCCAGTATTGTGGCGTGACTCTCGGGGTCAGCAGCGTGTTTGTACCATGTAAGAATCATCCCGAGTACCTCGCGGCCACAGCATGTTCGGTCTGTGGAGAATACTTCTGCCGACGCTGCCTTACGGCTCAGGAGCCTCCTGTGGACGAACGCTGGGAGGGCTCCACGATATTCCTGTGCGAGAGATGTTTCGAGGGTAGATATCGTCCGGCTGTCACCACAGCATCTCTGGTGATCCCTATAGACGAGCTGTTCGACCAAGCAGGGGGTCGTTTTGCAAAGATTGGCTCACTGTACAAACGTTTTCTCGGCGGATACGCCCGTTCTATGCGATACGTTATCGAGTTTGGTCTTAGGACTGCCGGCTCTATGATGAAGCGCGGCGGGGGGAGGGGCTCTGACGATGCTGCCGCCTTTCTGCTCGTTCTTGCTGTCATTGTAGTGGGCATTCCCATTGCCGTGGCAGTCCTAATGCTTCTTGCGGGAATAGTCATCATTCCAATCCTGTTCTATGCTGGTCTGATCAGTGTGACCATTCAAGCGATACGTATCATCCGGCGGACCGACTTTGTCAGTCTGGCCGAGGCCCGTGAACGCGGCATCAAGATTAAGAAGCCGGTGCCTGTCCGCGAAACCCCAATGAGG
>CAZSTY010000270.1:0-2590 GCA_964609885.1 uncultured archaeon | reverse complement strand
GACGTCGAGGGCAGTCTGATTGGGTTTCTCACTCTGAAATATGCGTGCAACGTCGATCCGCACGGTGCCAAGCGCATGCGATTCTCAACCCTCACAAGGGATGATCTCGTCAGAGCATATGAGAAGATGTTGCCAACGTTGGACTTTCCGATGATAGAGTCGGGATATGTGCGCCACCAAGTCGATTGGCTGTATGGCATCAACCTCACCAGAGCACTGACTCTTGCGATAAAGCGCGCCAGTGGATGGTTCAAGATTGTTTCAACGGGGCGCGTGCAGGGGCCAACCCTGTCGTTTGTTGCAGAACGGGAGAAGGAGATCAATCTCTTCATACCGACGCCTTATTGGACCATCGATGCGGTGGGCGAGTACAACGGGAATGACCTCGCGCTTGAGTACCACAGAAAACGCGTAGACAGGCTAGATGAGGCACAGCAGATAGTGAATGAACTGAAGGGTGCGCGGCTGAATGTCAGTGCTGTCAAGGCAACGAGGTCTACGGTCAGTCCGCCTGTGCCTTTCAACCTGAGCGGGCTTCAGAGTGAGGCATATCGACACTTTGGATTCAAGCCGAGCCGTACATTGGCCCTTGCTCAACGATTGTACCTAGACGCGCTAATCTCGTATCCAGGCACCTCTAGCCAAAAGATACCCCCAAGCATAGACACTCAATCGATTCTCGAAGAACTGAAGTCACAGAGTCAGTACGAGAAGCTGATTAGGGTTCTTGAGGGACAACGTAGAGCAGAACCAGTTCAAGGAGAAAAGACAGACCCAGCACATCCAGCGATTCATCCCACAGGTAAGAAGCCCGAGCGCAGACTCACACCGAGTGAAAGAAAGCTCTACGATCTGATTGTACGACGGTTCCTCGCCCTCTTTGGAGAAGACTCAATCCGAGAGAGTGTGCGAGTGGATCTTGCACACACGGGCCATACATTTCACCTCAGAGGGCGAAGAGTCATCAAAGAGGGATGGATGAAGTTGTACGGCAAGTACGTGAGAGTCGAGGAGCAAGAGCTGCCAACCCTTCGTGAGGGGGACATTATCCCAATTAAGAGAATTGAGGCCTCGGAGAAGATGAATCAGCCTCCGCCAAGGTACAATCCTGCCAGTCTCCTCAAACAGTTGGAACGGGAGAATCTAGGAACAAAGGCAACAAGAGCAGGAATAGTAGATTCGCTGAGATCGCGAGGCTACACTCTGAGTGACCGATTTGAGCTCTCAACCCTCGGATATGCAACCGTCGAAACTCTTGAACGTCACGTTCCACAGATACTATCTCCAGAATTCACCCGTCGGCTTGAGATGGACATGGAGGCAATCAGGGAGGGAAAGAGAAACCGCGAGGAGGTGTTGTTCGAGGCGAAACGTGACCTCCTCCAGATACTTGACAGGTTCAAGGAGCATGAGGAGGAGATAGGAGCTGAACTGGTCGAGGGACTGAAGCGATACTGGAAGGCGCAGGAGGAACTTGGACCCTGCCCGAAGTGCGGCGAGGGAACCCTCGTGATTGTGCGGTCACCGAAGACAGGAAAACGATTTGTGGGGTGCTCCAGATACAGAGAGGGAGGATGCGATCTAACATTTCCTCTGCCACAGAGAGGGCGAATAGTACCACTGGACAAGCAATGCGAATACTGCGGATATCAGATGATTAGGGTCGTGTCTGGAAGACGCACATGGGAAACCTGCATCAATTGGGCAAACTGTCCGGGCAGACAAGAAGACCTTAAGGCGCTTCAGAAACGGAGGGAGAAGAAGGAGTGACTGAGGAGGAGGCAAGATGCCCAATCTGTGGTCGCATATGTGGAGCGGACGCTCAGTTCTGCAGGTATCACGAGAATGCGCGAGAAGAACTTGAGAGGGGGTACAAGAAGTGGAGCGCGGCAATGCCTCTCACGTGGAATGAGTATCTCTCGCGACTCATTGAGGCGGAGGAAACGGGCATGTGGATCAAGGAGATGATAGAGTTCATCATGTCAACAGATGATCTCTGAGTGCATTCAGAATCTCCATCGTGCGTTCCCGGTCTAGATCGTTGACAGTGGCAACGACCATACAGGCCCGATTAGTCCATGCAGCAATCCGTTCGGCCATGATTCGAACCATAATGGAATCGGGCTCCGAGCCGAGTAGCCCGGTCGATGTCGGAGAGGATCTATACTGAGATGCGGGAATCGAAACGACTGTCGGCCCCAGCCGAAAACCCGAGCCCCCTGATATGAAGACGACAAGCCCATTCTCAAGATGCATTACACGGAACTTGATGGGCCCCCTACTACTTGTCATCTCAAAGTCGTTGATGTCTTCCATATTGTTAGTCTCCATCTACTATTATGGTATTGGTGAATGTGGGATGGTATCAATTGTCCGGTACATCACATTGCAACAACATGATTATCAGTGATGCCTTTTCTTCATGACGTGACCGGCCAATGAACGACAGGATTGACTATTCCACGTTCTTTCCTTATCAGGAAGTGCGTCCTGGACAGGCCGAGATGATGCGTGCAATTGAGGAGGCAGTACGAGAGGGCGAACATATCTGTACAGAGGCACCCAATGGGTTTGGCAAGACCTGTGTCGT
>CAZSTY010000269.1:0-2592 GCA_964609885.1 uncultured archaeon | reverse complement strand
ATGATGCTCGGCATCGAGGCTGACAGGACCGCGATCAAGACACTCGAACTTCTCTTGATCCTTCAGATGGATGATCCCGACAACCCCTCCCTGAGAGCTCTGAGGGATACCTACGAGAGAACACACTCGTTCTCCCAAGCACTGCGGGCGGCCCTAGAATCCCACGAAGACCCGATACACCACGGTGCTGGCCATCAAGTCATGAGGATGGTAGAGGAGGTAAGGAGAGTTGGCGACGTGCGCCGAGCACTCGAATCTCGTCTGGACCGGGGAGAGCGAATCTACGGCATTGGTCACAGGATCTACAGGACAATTGACCCCAGGGCAGTCATCCTACGCCGTGTGCTTGAATCGCGAGTGGCTGGCACCGAGAAACAGTGGCTGGCAGAGATAATCGAGGAGATCGGGCAGGTTGGATGTGAGCTGCTCCGCGAGCGAAAGGGCATCACTGTGTATCCCAATGTAGACCTGTATAATGCGGCGGTTGTCACGACTCTTGGTCTGCCACCCGAGATGAACACCCAGCTGTTTGGGGTGGCCCGTTCTGCAGGCTGGGCCGCTCATCTGATGGAACTCAGCACAAGTCAGAGATAGATGTCCCAAGTACCGACTATCTCGGCCACTTCTTTTCGCTCAGCATCGCTCAGCTCATGAATAGGCGGACGACACCGTCCTCCAATCAGCCCGCTGCAGTCCATCGCAGCCTTAATCACAGAAACGTTGTTCGCCCCGCCATGCCTCTCTCTCAGAAACTCCAGTGGAGTGATCATCTCTTGAATCTTCATCGCGCGGGTCCAGTCTCCGGCCCTAAGTGCCTCCAGCATCGTGAGCGAAACCCGCGGAGCAAAGTTTGCAAGACCACTTGTGAAACCCTCGGCACCCGCGAGCCAGAAGAACGGGGCAAAGCGCTCTGCAGTTCCACATGTCCAGACAACCGGATGCCCAAGACGCTGAACGGTCCGGGCGAAGTCCACGACCCGTCCGTAGGCATACTTCACACCGACAACACGTTCATCATCAAGCAGTTTCGAAATCACGTCATCAGTCAGCAGCGGCCCCTTCTTGTAGAGCACAACAGCTATCTCATCCGCCGCCGCAAGCGCTTCCCTGTAGTAGTCGAGAATGCCCGACTCTGACTTGAAGACATGCTGTGGATAGAAGACCATTACCGCAGACGCGCCTGCGTTCTCTGCCTGTTTCACCTGCCAGCGAAGTGTCGACGCTGCGCCGCCCACGCCAGCCATGATGACAGTGTCACTTGCAGCAGCCTCGATTGTTGTTTCGACGACGCGAAGCCATTCACTCTCGGAGAGAGAGTAGTACTCGCCCGTGTTTCCGCAGGGGATCATGAGGCGAATACCGCCGTCCTGCAAGAATTCCACATTCGTCACAATCGAATCGGTATCGATATCTCTCAGGTCAGCAGTGAATGGTGTCACAGTCGTGACAGCCACACCGCGCAGTGCTGACCTGACAACCGCAAGACTCAATCGTATGCCTCCAGTTCAAGATGGTGCTGCTCGTAGTCTGGAGCAACGTGCCTGATATATGCCCCCAAACGAACACCGTAGGATTCTACGGAAACAGCCTCAGAATCTCGCTGCGCTCAGACTCGGTTGCGTCGAAGTTGATCGGGATTCTGACGTAAGGTGCTGAGCACGGATTCCCACGGGCGACATACATCACAGGTTTGTGAGTAGAATGCGATTCCATCTCAACGATATAGCTGTAACAGGTACGACCCAGATATGGAATTGAACTGTTGGACGCCTCGTCATGACGGCAGATTGAATCGAAGGCTCGGCTCTCACTATGAGTGCGGAGTATCGCAACGAAGTCGTCGACGGTTCCCGCCTGTTGTGCCAGCGTGTTGGCCACAGCATACCTTCGCCGACTGCTAGACAGCGGACCCGCACACTCCCGCTCTGAGGCGCTGGCCACTTCGACCAGCGCGCCCGTTGGCAACAACAGGTGGTGATTCGTCCGGACAACAAAAGTCGAATCGCGCTGGAGGCGACACCCGTCCGGCCCGAGCTCAATCACTCCGACCTCATCCGGAGTGGCGAGGACTATATTGCACCATTGGTAGCGCCCACCAGAATCGAACCTGTCTTGAACCGTGGTGAGGGCATCATCTACGCTCCGGTCGTGTCTTAGTATCTCCTCAACGAGAACATCATAGGGAGTGTCGGAGGTGGCGAGAACGGTCGCCGTACATGCAGCAAGGCCGTCAGAGTTCACGCCAATCGATATGCCCAGCGTTTGGCCCGTTCCGATTCCGACTCCCACCACACCGAACATCTGGCTATCGAATACGACACGGTCTCTGAAGTCATGGTAGAGAAGATCGCGGTTCTTGAACATGACCACACGGTCGCCAAGTCTCTTTGCTCCAATCGTGCAACCGTCAGACAATCGGCGTTTCCCCGAATCGGTATCAACACACTGGCTCATCTTCATTTCTGTGATGAGAAGACTTTAGTCACAGACCAAGGAGGACTGGACACTATGACGACTGTGAGAGCCATCAGGAATGCTATGATCATGTGTCCCATTCAGGGAATCATTGAGAACGGGACCATTGTGTTTGAC
>CAZSTY010000268.1:0-2619 GCA_964609885.1 uncultured archaeon | reverse complement strand
AAGACAAGTTCCAATTCATCCAGCCCCCGGCAATCATGAGGAGGATAAGACTCCAGACAAAGGAAAACAAGAGTGATGGAGTTCTAATCATGGCATAACGAGAACAGCACATAGAGTCCCACTGCGAACGTTCCTTCAGTACATGTCGTGTGTGTTTCTCGATCAAGAGGATTGCTGTGGTCATGTAGAACCCATAGTTCTGCAAGACTACTGCAATGACTAGAAACACCACCATTCCGCCCGCAAGTTCGCCTAAGGTCAGAATCAGAATGTACGTGAGCGGCATTCCGACCACCACAAAAAGGAAGGCGGGCAGCAGGACAGAGATTCCACCCCAATACAGTGCTCCATGTGTCCGTTGGCGCGCCTTAGTCATGTACCATCATCTCTTATCTGTACAGTACATAGTATATGTGGTAAGCGCAAGAATACGATCACAAAGGCAACTACCGTTCGGGACTGCATACCGCCTGAGCATCTTCTCCTGCCATGCCCTTCTGCTCTCTCTGACGGCCTCCTTGAACTCTTCACTCACAGGCAAGATTCCTCCTACTGTTACGGTCATTCCTGTAACAAATCAAGTTCTTGAGTCTCCTTGATGCGACGGGAGAGATCTGACGAGAGGTATACCTGTGACATAACGGGAATCCCCACAGAAAGACCTGTCCAGAATACGTTCCAGTTCGCCAAGCCAGTCCAGAAGATGTTCCAGTTCAACAGGCCGTAGACCAAGACGCAGATCAGGCCCCACACATAGGCAATCGACACGAAGAGCCTCACTGTATTGCCATATGTGGGTGAAGCCCACTCTGTTTCGCTGTCAATAGCAAGATCTATCCTCAGGTGCCTATGTATCGCAGCCATTGTAATGGCCATGAAGAATCCTAGATTCATGAGGGATGCAGCGACAACAAGAAGCACAACGACACTGAAGACGATCCTACCACTGCCAAGTCCCATGTGCAAGAGTAGAGTATCCAAGACAAAGACGAGGGGCATCCCCAATAGAATATAGAGGAGGGGAGGCAACAGGAGAGATATTCCTCCCCAGTACTCTGCTCGACGTGTCCATTGACGCATGTTGGTCATGTACCATCATCTCTTATCTGCACAGTGCATGGTATATACTACCAGCGGAGAGTCACAAGAGCTGAATGATGGCATCGATGACCACAATGACCACTATGGCAAGAAGATAGTATGTACGAACTCTGTTGAACTTGGCAATCTCAGCATCGATTCCTCGGGAGGCCTCCAATATCGCATCTGTTCTGAGTCTGTCACCTTGAGGTGCTCCCAGCAACTCAAGTGCGTCTTCGTAGGTCAGGTCAGGATAACGGAGATCACCTCTCAGAGAGGCTATCTTCTCTGCTCTCATGCGTTCTGCTATTCTACGAAGGTCGTCAGATGACAGACCACTCCATTTTGTGGTACCATAATGTGAAACAATGTACAAGAAGATTCCAGAGATGCTGACATAGACAGAGGGCAGAATACATAGCAGCACCACGAGATCGAAACCACCTATCCTTGGCATGAGCAGGCCGTCGGCCAAGAACTGGTTGGTGGACGTGTCCACGCGAATTGATGATTCAATCAATAGTACGAGCGCCGCCAATCCGAGAGCCGATGCATAAACGAGCATTGAACCAGGACTCATGGCGCGGAACACTCTGACATTGTAGTCGCGATATCGGGCCTCCGTTCCTCTCGAGGGCGAGAGGATCAGCGAGTTTGCAAAGAGAAAATCCGCATCCAGCCTGTCGGCGTTGGCTGACATAGCAGATAGCAAGGCCTCGGCACACTTCAATACGCTCAGCGACACGAGGACACCACCGACCAGTATTGCAGTCACACCTGCACCAATTGTCAGGATGTAGCCCTGAGAAGATTCAGGCACCCCTATTCCATTGGCTGCTAGCTCCAGTGCCAAGATGAAGAGAAGCTCGGCCATAATCACAAGATATGCGGCCCCCTGCATCTTCTCTTGAACCTTGAAGGTGGCATCAGGACGTGCAATTGAATCGATCGTCGACTGCAATCGCCCTAATGCAACGTCCGTATCACTATGCTCCTCGTACATTGTTGTTCACTGTACACTTGAGTGGGCTGGTACTACATCAATTGGATTATGGCATCTACAATTGCGATTATGCCGATTGCTGCTGCCGAGCACGCAGCAACTCGCACCCAAAGGTCGGGAGTATCCGAAATAGCAAGTGCCACCGTGCTTCCACTCAATAAGTATTTCACGGCGGATATGAAAGATGGCATCTTGAATGGGGACGCACTAGACACGACATATCCAATGACAGAGCCAATCAGTGCATTGAACCCTTTTCCAGCTATTGGGTTGATTGCCATCAATGCAGCACCAATTATGCCGCGGAAAAGAAATTCGAGAAGCACTTGGAAAGCGAATCCAATCATTATCCCGACCCCAAATACGATGATGGCACTCAAGATGCTTAGCAGAATCGATTGCGTATGCCACTTTGTATAATATGCACCAACAAAAAACAGTCCTGTTAGAATCGTCACTATTGGAACTCTAATACTAGCCCAGTCTTCCTGAATTGACAAGATTTCGGGCTGCACTCCACCTGACAAAATTGACCG
>CAZSTY010000267.1:0-2622 GCA_964609885.1 uncultured archaeon | reverse complement strand
GATTCAGCGCGGTCAAGATCTGGGCGCAAGAACTCACCTATTCTCGTTCTTCCCCGAAGAGGGTTCATTGATGGAAGACAACTTGCAGCCCCCACTGGGTGCGTATCGTAGAATTCAGGTTGCGCGGTACATCATCAACAAGGGCTTTGGAACCGCCCGCTCTATGAAGTTCAACGATAATGAGCAAATAGTGGACTTCGGCATACCGAAGGATATTCTTGAGAGGATCATTAGCGACGGCGAGGCGTTCATGACCTCTGGTTGTAGCGGCAAGACCATGGACAATGCATGCAACAGGCCCTTCGGAAACTGCACTCCCTATCAAGCCTCAGTCGGTCACTGGCGGAACTTCCCAATGAGGCCCACCCCTGAGGATATTGAAACGGTTCGAGCACAGCTCTGGGACTATTCTATGACCTATGAGCCGCCCCATCCAGAGGACGAAATAGATGCGTAGTATCGACAGTATCTTGCACACCTGCTTCAATGGCCCGAGAGAGGAAGTTGAGAAACTCTTAGAGAGAGCCTTCGCGGTGGGCCGGACATCCTTTGGCGATAGGCTAGCTCTCTATGCACCAGGCATGGTCCACTTTGAAACCGAGTTCTTTACAGCAACGGATCCCTATAGATTTCCCAGCATCTCAATCACAGGGACGCACTGTTCTCTGAACTGCGACCACTGCAGTGGCCGCCTTCTTGAAACCATGATCCCAGCAACGACTCCAGAGGCATTATGGGAGGCGTGCCAACGAGTTGTGGAACATGGGGGTTCGGGGTGTCTGATCAGCGGCGGCTCGACCAGCCGCGGCAACGTTCCACTCGGCCGGTTCATCCCGATTATAAGGCGTGTCAAGCGAGAACTGGACCTTGATATCGTCGTACATACCGGGATTGTCTACCCCGACATCGTCGAGCGCCTAGGTCAAGCAGGGATAGACGGTGCGATGCTGGATATCATCGGATCTGATGATACTATTCACGAGGTATACCACTTGGACCTGACAACCGATGCCTTCGACAGGTCGATGGAGCTTTTGCAAGAGTACGACATTCCTATGATGCCGCACATTGTGGTCGGCCTGCATAGGGGCAAACTGCACGGCGAATCCAATGCCATTCGGATGATTGCGCAATACCGCCCCGAGTCCGTGATTGTTGTGGCCTTCAAGCCACTTGAGGGTACACCCATGGAACACACAACTCCCCCTACGCCGTGGGACATCACACGGGTCATTGTTGCCGCGCGACTGGCGATGCCAGAGTTTCCCTTGATCCTTGGGTGCGCGAGGCCACACGGCGAACACCGCCGCAAGACCGATGTGCTGGCCGTCAGGGCGGGTGTCAACGGAATAGCGTACCCGACCGAGGCGGCCTACTATTTCGCCAAGGAACTGGGCCTTCGGATGCTCATGTCAGAACAGTGCTGCTCACTGATGAACAAAACCCTATATGCAAGAGAGATGACAAGAACATGACTGAGAAATGGAGACTTCTGGACACGGGCGTGCTAACCGGCGCTGAGAACATGGCTCTAGATGACGTAGTCCTTGAATGCAGAGACCAAGGCAAGACCCCTAACACGCTGAGATTCTTGCAGTTCAACCCACCCACCGTGCTTGTAGGGTATCATCAATCAGTTCGACAAGAAGTCCGCATTGATTACTGCAAGCGCAATGGTGTAGATATCAATCGGAGAATCACGGGTGGGGGTGCAATACTCTTCACACCCACATGTTTGGGCTGGGAGATTTACGCTGACAAGACAGCCTCGGGCATCGGTGACCTCAAGAGGGACTTGGACCGACTTGCACGAAGAATCTGCAACGGCGCCGTAGCTGGCCTGCGAAGGCTTGGGGTCAACGCCGAGTTCCGACCGAAGAACGACATAGAGGTCAACGGTCGCAAGATCTCCGGAACGGGTGGTACGGAGAGAGGTACATCTTTCATGTACCAAGGAACTCTTCTCGTGGACTTTGATGTTGACCTCATGCTCCGAACTCTTCGTATTCCCGTGGAGAAGCTCAAGGACAAGGAGGTAGAGAGTGTCAAGCAACGTGTCACGTGCCTCAAGTGGGAGCTTGGATACGTTCCGCCCTTACAGGACATCAAGTCGGCGATTGCCGAGGGCTTTGCAGAGGTACTGGGTGTGGAGTTTGAAGCCGAGGGGCTCTATCCGTGCGAGAAAGAACTGTTCGAGGAGAGGCTTCCATATTTCCAGTCTGATGACTGGGTGTACATGATCGAACCACCGGAGGACACCCAGGGGCAAGTCACCGCCGTTCGCAAGACACCTGGCGGTCTCATTAGAGTTTCGCTTGCACTGAACGTCCCCGGGAACTTCATTGTCAGCAGTTTCATCACGGGCGACTTCCAGATATTCCCCCAGCGTGCTGTCATGGACCTCGAGGCGAGGTTGAAGAACCTGCCAGCTGATGACGAGAGCATCGCGCGGGCGGTGAGGAGCTTCTTTGAGGAAACCGGTGCGCGTATTTTTGGTGTTGAGCCTGACGACCTGATTGAGCTGATATACGAGGCTGTGAAGAAGAAGGCCTTCGCTGTACTGGGTGTCACTCTTGAAGAGGCAAACCATCTGATGACTGTCAACTTCATGCCTGACGAGAT
>CAZSTY010000266.1:0-2622 GCA_964609885.1 uncultured archaeon | reverse complement strand
ATTCTCCAAGTGAACGCAGCGTTTCTTGGAGACGTCCTTGCAGCAGCTGCCTTGATTGAGTCGATAGGCCCATCGAGAGTTAGCTTCAACCCCCAGAGAACGTCTGGGACAATCCGATCCCTTCTCAAATCTACGAGATCACAGTCAGTTGGACTTCGGTGACCAAGCCGTCATCCCCCATAACAAAACAGCCGAGGCGCCACTCACCAGCAAGCCTTCCAGCTATGAGCCATATGACAGGATTGAAACGCATGTTCATGATGTCAGTGGTGGAGGGACATGGCGGTGCTGGATGAGAGTGGAAGATCCCAATCAGATGCTGGCCGCACTTCTCTGCCTCCATCAGAAGGTTGTACTCAACAACAGGGTCCACCTCGAATCTGATAGGTGAGGCGGCCGTGTTGTGGACAAGGCTTACCTTCTCAACGATGACAATATCGTCTTGGATATGTCCAAAGAGTAATGCAACACTCTCGTTGGGAAGTGTAGAGGCCGCATGCTCAAGAAGAGTTGTCAAGTCATCTCTTGAGATGGATAGAGAAACCATGATGAAGGGCCGCCTCTCAAAAAGGGGACTTCACAGTTTCTAGCACTATACAGGTTTCCACCTCGCCTACGCCCGGCACTTTTCCCAGACGTTTCTCAAGAAAATCTCGCAGTTCCCCCAAGTCGTTTACGGTGACCTTCAGCATGAGACCACAGGCACCGTCGAGGAAGTATGCCTCATCAACTTCCTCATAGTTACGTACTTTCTCCGCAATGAGCGTGGCCTGTTTCATCATGGCTTTCACACGAATCACGGCACAGATTCGTCGTCCCATTTTCATAGGGTCTAAGACTACAGTAAATCGTTTGATTATGCCCTCTCGAAGTAAACGGCGTACGCGGCGGCGAACGGTCACCTCTGTCTTACCAACCACCTCCGCAATATCAGAATAGGACATTCGACCATCTTCTTGCAGGAGTGAAATAATCTTCCTGTCCGTGTCGTCAAGTTCCACGAGTCAGACCTCTCTGGGCGAACCCATCGTCCCGTCGGGGGTTGGCGCAGGCGATGTGCGTATTCTTACATATACCTTCCGAATGGTGTACGAAGTCATTACAATTCTGCCCCGAAATGAACGATACTGGATTGCTTCACCAGAAGGGAGGTGGAGAGTTGGCGCATACGAAACACCATCTGAAAATCGGAACATTTCTTGGGCAGAAGAGCGGTGGCTCAATGAGGCGGAATCTGGACCGTACGGGCAAGGTCTGAGCAGCAGGACACTAATCTCTCTCGATATGTGCCCGGCGCTGTTGTTGTGGAAACGTAAATCAGACAGCATTGAGGAGTTTCCAGCCTACAAAGCATGCTGCCTACAGGATTCTCAGCTCTTCAGATAGAATCCGCTCCTCGTGACCAGACATCACAGCGTACAGCTCGATGTGATTCAACAGCTGTGGAGCATTCCTAATCTTCTTCTCCAACAGCTCTTGGATCTGGAAGATCCCTGAGGCATTGCTCATCTCAATCTCAATGCGTACAGTCTTCTCACTGCCCGGTACTATTCGAACGCGTCTGATGGCCATTGCAGAGGCTGAATGAATATTGACACTTCCCGCTTGAAACGGGATGCGTGCGCGACCAGAGGTCATATCCAGAGCATCGGCAACTCCAACGACACCAGCCTCCACGGTGGTCGGGCGAATGAGCTTGTCATGGGCGTAGATGGCATGGAGGACATGTCCTCGCACGTGAACTTGCTTATGGCGGTCATCTGGATAGACCTTCTCAAGAATACGCCCTATGATAGGTGTCGCAAGTGTCACGGAGAACTCATTATGGCCATCCCTGTGAACGCTCATACCTATGTCGTGAAGATAGCACGCGAGAAGAACGATTAGTTGTGCATCATCGTAGGTACCAGTGTCCTCTTGAACAATGGTTGGCCGAACACTTGGAGAGAGAGCACTAAGGAGCTCAATCCCGTTCTTGCTTACAATAAGTGAGTGAATATGGCCATGATCAGAATAGCCCAAACGATCGATCGCCATTCTGTTCGTGTCTTCTAGCATTGTCTGGACTTCGATGTCGGATTCCAACTCGTCAAACGCAATCATGCATAATCTGTTCTTCTTGAAGAGGGACCGAACTCTGTCACTCAATGTGCTCCTAGCGTGTTTCTGTGACCGTGACACATACGACTCCTCATGGTTACTTGGTGTTGCTGAGTGCTATCTATCTTGCCATCAAGTAACAATCTTGGTTCACAATGCGCTTGCTAGAAACGGATTATCGAAAAGCCTTGTTCTACGAAGCTCAGGAGGTTGGTGTGACCATGGAGGGGGCCATCGAGTGAAACTCCAAGGCGCTCAGCAGCCTCAATGGCGGAGAACGTCGTAGAACAGGCTCGACATGCATGATTGATAATGCCATGTTCTAATGCCTTATCGAACAATGGCAGTTTGAAACTCCCGTCATCAAGAGCAATCAACAGCCTTGGCGCGGCACACTCTAGAACAACAGCCGTTTCATGACCGGACTCATGAAAGTGCAAAGCATTGAGAAGAATATGCATGAACTGCATCCGGTTGTCCTCTGTCGCGAGAAACATGAATCTCATGCTGTCTGCATTTTCC
>CAZSTY010000265.1:0-2631 GCA_964609885.1 uncultured archaeon | reverse complement strand
CACTGACCTCTCTAAACTCCAATGACAATACGTCTGCTACCTGTCTTCCCCGCCGTATCGCCTCAGTATGGTCACCCGGCGTGTCCACCTTGTTAGCTGCAAGAGCCCCCCGAAGATACTCTCCCCGTGGCATGAACGCGCGGGCGTACACGATTTGGTAGGCCTCTGTGACATAGCGCACAGTGTCCAAATTGGTGACATCATAGACGAAGATTATGTAGTGTGCGTTCATGCAATAGTGAAGCCTCAGATCATCGAAGGCATCTTGGCCGCCGACATCAAAAATGGCCAGTTGCACATCTCCCTCGGGGGTTGTGACTGTGGTGCTCTCTACGTCAACGCCAACCGTGGCTCGGTACTCTTCGCGAAACGTGCCTGTGATGAACCGCCTCAGAAGTGAACTCTTGCCCACGTTCGGAGCACCAATGAGTAGGATCTTCAAGAGAGATCCTGACAATACACACTGACCCCCTTCGGGCTACTATTATGCCACCATCACGTTTTATGTCTTGACCGGACGTCATCAGCGTAGTTCCCTGCGTCGAATGATATATAACAGGCTCAACGAGAGGGGCCGCCCAGTCAAAGTAGGTGCATGGCAGATGAGCGACGCAAGGAATGCAGTCATTGTCACAGGGATTCCTGGTGTTGGAAAGACAACCGTGATTGACACCGCTGTCAAGATGGTCAAAGACAAGCACGATGAAGAGGTCCTAGTGTTGAACTTTGGAACCGCCATGTTCGAGGTTGCCTCTGGGCGGGGACTTGTCCAAGACCGGGATGAGATGCGAAGGCTGCCCACTGCCATTCAGAGGGAGGTACAGCAGCTGGCCGGAGAGGCAATCGCCAAGAGGGCCGAGTCTGCCAAGGTGATTGTCGATACGCACACTCTGATTCTGACACCAAACGGTTTTCTCATTGGTCTTCCTGAGTGGGTGGTCAGGGCAATCAAGCCCAAGACGATTGTTCTTGTTGAGGCCGACCCTGAAGATATCGCTCGGCGTCGCAGCGATGACCCGACAAGAGCCCGCGATGTCCAGATGGTCGAGGACATCGACACTCACCAGAAGATGTGTCGCTCGGCGGCAGTCGCCGCTGCAACCCTTACTGGGGCAACGGTGCGAATCATCAAGAACCGTCAGGGCAAGGTAGAAGAGGCGGCTACGCAGCTCTATGAAACACTGATGGAGTAGTGAATCATGCAGGACATCTTCGTGGCTCTCACCGAGTGGTTTGCGGCGACATTCAAGTACCCGCCGCTATCCGTGGTCCTGATTACACTTGTGTCGGTCGGGGTTTCGACCACAAGTAACCTTGCAATGAAGCGTTTCTCTGACATTCGGCGTCTGCGGAGATACCAGGCCGAGATCAAGGCCTACCAAGAGCTCACGAAGAGGGCGAATGAGACTCAGAATGAGAAGCTCCTGCGAAAGGTTCGTCGTCGGAAGGCCTACATAGACAGGATTCAGAAGGAGATGATGACGGCCCGCTGCAAGCCGTACATGTTCTTCATAATACCATTCATGATGATATTCTATCTGCTGACCGGGTTCTACACCGACCCGGTCACAGGCACCGCCATTGTTGTGGCCGTCATTCCGTTCCATGTTGAGAAGGTGCTGCCCTTCCTGAGCGGATGGCTCGGTCGGCCTGTCGTGGGCGGTTTCGGGATGTATTTCTTTGGCTTCTACATGCTTGTGGGCCTCGGCCTTGGACAGATCCTCCAGAGAGTGATGGGCACATCTCTCACGTGACATCCAGGGACACGCACTGAAGCAGACCGTTGCCCTTAAAAGCCGACAACAGCGAGTCCGCAGGACAATTGCTCAATGGTGACTACAATGCCTAGACCCGGCCAACTCACTAGATCAAGAGCCAATCGTGCTGTGAAGACCCCTGGTGGGCGAATTGTGATTCACAGAAGAAAGATATACAGCGCCAAGGCAAGATGCGCTATTACCGGCGCTCTACTTCAACTCCCCAAGGATTCGAAACCGGGCCGGAGTCACAGGGCGAGTCGTTCCTCGAAGCGGCCCAACCGTCCTTATGGCGGCTATGCATCACCACGAGCGGTTCAGCGAGGTATAATCAGAGCAGTGCGAGAAGGATCGTATTGAAACGCGTCATCACGCTCGGCGGGCTTCACGGCACGGGAAAGAGCTCCGTTGCTGATTTGATTGCCAAGGAGTTCGGTCTGAGGCGGGTTTCCGCCGGCATGATATTCCGCAGGCTCGCGGCGGAACGTGGCATGACGCTGGAAGAGTTCAGTCGGCTCGCCCAGAATGACGACAAGATTGACAGACTTCTTGACGAGACTCTACGTGAAGAGGCCAAGAGAGGGAACGTAGTACTTGATGGCCAGCTGGCGGCATGGATGGCCGGCGAGCACGCTGACTTCAAGATACTCCTGACAGCACCTCTAAGAGTGAGGGTCGAACGTATCTCTAAGCGTGACGGGACATCTTTTGATGACGCACTTCGCGAAACAGAGGTGCGTGAGGCCAGCGAGCGGGAGAGGTACAGGGAATACTACGGGATAGACATCTCTGACCTCAGCATCTATGATCTTGTCATCAATACTGAGAAGTTCGACCTTGATGGGGTCTTCGAGATAGTACGTACTGCTCTGAG
>CAZSTY010000264.1:0-2632 GCA_964609885.1 uncultured archaeon | reverse complement strand
CAATGGTCGCAGTGCTGACATTGAGCGAGAAATACTCGCTCTGCTCCCCGAACGGGCATGCCCTCCCAGGGGCCATCACCCGGCAGTGTCTGGGGAGTTGCACGTTATCAATCACGGCTCCATCTCATGCCTGTCTGACACAGATGATGACGGATCAGATAAAACAGTGTCTGTGCCGCACCACTGCCTAGCACGGCACACATCTCTCACTCATTGAGAACTTCCTTGATTCTCTCTACTGCTCTCACAAGCTCGAACTTGATGAGAGCGATGCCGGAGTTCACAGGAGCCGTCCCAATCAGTATCATGGAGCCAAATCCCGTGAGTATCACAGTCTTCTCAGCACCATCGATGATTATCACCTCGGGCATCCCTGCGCCCAGTTCCTTCCCGACGCGTACCCCAATGGACTGGATTGACGCCGCCATGGCCGAAATGGCCTTTTCTGTCGTGCTGAGAGAGAGCGACGAGCACACCATCTGTCCCCTTGTCGTCACAATAGCTGACGACTCAAGGTCGCACTTCTGGGTGAGGTCCCGAAGGATTGATTCCAGTTCAGCAAGCTTGTATGTCACGTTTTCCCTCCTCCGTCTACTGGCTATTCTTCCATCACCTTGCGAATCTCCTTGGCTGCTCTTAGTAGGATTTGGTCAACATTGCGTCGACGAAGCAGTTGCCGGATGCCTCGCCGTAGGATGTCGCCTTCTACGACGACGCCCAGTCTGAATGGTCTTCCATGCACATCGAACTCGTGCACTACGAACCGATTGTTCGGAGTGCTGACCTGGATGAGTGACATCTTTTCAAGTTGGAGATTTTGAGCCACACGACGAGATGTATCTGAAACAAGCGAGACCATCGCAGCCACACTCTCGTTCGTGGTCGAGTGGGTGTCTAGGGCGGCTACTATAAGCCCCCGCTCATTTGTCACAACGCACGTGCGTAGACTCTCCCCTAGTTCGCTGTGCAGGCCTTGAAGTATACGATCGAGTCGTTCGCTCTTTCCTTCTACCATGGTAAACTACCTCAAGTCATGGTTTCACTGTGGAGCTTTACGTCCCACTCCCGGATGGTTTCGCGAATCTCATTGCCCAATGTTTCAAGCTCGAATGTGATCAGACCCAGCTGGGTTGTTCGTGGAAAGACGCACGATAGGAGCACGTTGTCTGCGACCACCCCCAGCAAGATCGAAAAGTTGAGCACGCCGGCCTCGTCCACAGAGTCTACTAAGACACTCCTGAACATCTTTGACGCATCAATCATCCGGATGAAGTCCTCTGATATGGTGATCAGGCCGGCAGACATACTGCTGATGGCCATCTCTATTCCGTCTGGGATGCGTTCAGATGCCGCGCGATGGGCTATTATGTAGCCGTCCACTGTGAAGAGTGTCAGGCTCCAGATTGGTACTCTTGCAGCAAACTCA
Source organism: uncultured archaeon (assembly GCA_964609885.1). Lineage (GTDB taxonomy): Archaea > Asgardarchaeota > Thorarchaeia > Thorarchaeales > Thorarchaeaceae > B65-G9. The sequence goes on along the minus strand of CAZSTY010000264.1, from coordinate 1,206 downwards.
TCCAGCTTCTGACGCAGCTTTTTCACAGGCGGAATTGCATCATCATTACTCATTGCATTCACCTACTAGTCGCCCGAGAGGGCCTGAGCTTCTGCCGCACTGCCCTCGTCCGCCCCTTGGGCTGCCTCCAGCTTTTTCAGCAGGCGGACAAGGGCATTCTTGGCAGACTCTTGGTCCTTCGCGCAAGTGCCTGTTGCGGACTCGACCCCCAGCCACGAGGCCACCTCTTGGGGCGAAGCCGCATCATTGCGATCCTGCTTGTTCGCTATTACCTCCATTGGGATGTCTCCAAAAGAGGCTATGGTTTCCGCCAAGATGGCACTGGCATCACCTATCATCGCATAGTCGGAGGAGTCAACCACCATCAGGACGCCATCGGTATTCATTCTCATGGTGTCCCTGACGAACTTGAAGTGGAGTTGACCAGGAACCCCTCTGAGTTCTATCTCCTTGGCTATCCATCCTTCATACTCCTCCCTCTCTTGTTCGTATTCGGCCTTTGGCACGATGAGCCCATCATGTGAGGGTTCCTTTCGGACCCAGATGACACGCCCGAGATCGAAGCCAGTGGTTGTGGTCCCCTTCTCTCCACGGTACTCCTCCTTCATCTCTCTCTCTATAGAGATTGCATTTGGGTCAAGTGTATGAATCAGGGTTGTCTTCCCAGCTTGAAAGGGACCAGTGACGTAGACCTTATAGTCGTAGGGCCGCAACGTGATTTGTGGCACCCGCATTCACCTCCTCTCGGACCAAGCTGTCTGTTGGGAGCACAGATTTACAGGATCTTTTCGATTTGAGCTGCGACCTTGTCCATCTCGAAGTCGATTAGGCCGACCTTTGCTCCAGCCGGTGCCGTGGCGATGAGAGCTGCATTTCCTATGCTCCGCACCATGACCATCTTACTCTCACCCTCAATCACGATGTTCTTCGGCATGCCAGAGGCCAGTGCAGTCCCGACACGGTTGCCGATGGACAGCAGAGCTGCAGCCATGGCCGACACGGCCTTCTCATCCACATCCTTGCCCAGCTGTGCTGCCATTAGCTGACCCCGTGTGCTAACAAGAGCGCAGCCATCAACCTCACTGTTTGCCATGAGCTGGTTGAGCTGGTCTGTAAGTTTCCTTATCTTCGCACTCATCTTGCTCACCCTATATATTCCTGAACTCGTCAAGCCTTTCCATGTATTCCATTCGTCTGCTGGCCGGG
>CAZSTY010000263.1:0-2635 GCA_964609885.1 uncultured archaeon | reverse complement strand
GCGACATTGTAGGTCTTCCCCACGTGAGACACCGGGTTCTTCCCAGCAGCTGCCTCTAGAGTCATCGGGCGATAGGGAGTTATGAGACCGTTCGCACGATTCCCGCGGCCAACCTGTCCGTCGTCGCCGTGCTCGGCAGAGGTCCCTGTGACGGTGAGATAGAACAGACCCTGTTTCGGGTCGTCGGCGGTATTGACGGCCACCTCCACGGGCATGTCAGTGATCTTGGTAGCAAGGTCCAGCAGCATCTCCCGGATGCCATCCATGACGTTGGCATATTCGTCGGCATCGCGGGTCTCGGACGAGATAATGGCCGCAGCGACCTGAAGGTGAATGCGGTCGTCAATCCTCGTTCCCATGACCTTGATGTCTTCACCAATCTGAGGCCACTTCTTCTTGGTGTTCGGGTCATTGAGCAGGAGCTCCGACTCCAGCACGAGCTTCTCAGTAGGTGACAGCGGTGCGTATGCAACACCAAAGCTCGTGTCGTTGGCTCGAGGAACCTCAACGCCGGCATCGAAGTTGCCAACCAAATCGGTGCTGCCAGCTCGAATCTTGTAGTCGATGATAATGTCGGAATTCACGTCGAGGTGGGGCAGATCCTCACTCAGCCACTCGCGAGTGTGCTCGACAGCGAACTTTCCGACCGGGACTTGGCGTGAATAGTCTTTGCCCACGACATCGACTGCACGGCCGCTCAACAGGAGGTATATTGGCTCAATAACATCGCCGCCTCCGAACCGCGCATTGGACTGGCCTCCGACAAGTAGGACCTTGTCAACATTGTGGTGTTGGACTCGGCCAAAGGCCTCCAAGTAGTACTCGCTAAGACGGACAGACAGCTCCTCGGCTGCTTTGTCACATAGCGTATCGGGATGGCCCTTGCCCTTTCTCTCTACAATCTCAACCTTTCTTCTGGTGACGGGCAGTCCCTCACCACGAGTCACTTCGAGATTCATCTTTCATCATTCCTTGAGGGGCGGCCTTTGCAAATGCCTTATATACTTTGTCGTATCTATTACCGTCAGGAATTATTAACGTTGTTACGAATTACTCCCCGTAAGGTGAAGGTCTTGAAGATATCACTCGACACGATTGCAAGAATGAGGCGACGACTCAACATAACACAGGCCCAGCTGGCCGAGGCCGTGGGGGTCTCGCAGGCGTACATTGCAAGACTTGAAACAGGGAGCCTTGACCCGAAGTTGTCGGTGATAAACAAGATACTTGATGTATTGGAGTCGTGGGGTCTCTCGTGCAGCGACATCATGAGTGAAGACCCTGTGACAGTTGATGCGAGAGAATCTGCAAGCGTCGTCGTTGAGCTCATGCTGAAACACGGGTTCTCCCAGTTGCCCGTGACGAGAGCGGGGAAGATAGTGGGTCTGGTGACGGAGAGGGACATCGTGAGAAATCTGATGCGAGATCTTCGAGCTATGTCTGTCCAGGCAATAATGGAGTCACCAAGTCCACCCCTCGTTGACGAGCGCACAAGAATAGATGAGATACTCCCCCTATTCGACTCATTCCAAGCTGTCCTCGTACAGAGGGCTGGGAAACTCGTAGGAATAATAACAAGGTCTGATCTCCTCAGGTTAGGTCTGAGTGACTCGAAACCGAATCATCCGTGAGGGCTACGAGGAGACCTTCCGGTAGAGGTTCTCAAAACTCAGGGCGGACTTTCCGGAGAAGGTCTCGCGCAGCAAGTCCATGTGTTCGTCAAGGTCCTTGAGCAGCTTCTCAAGAGCATGTGGCGCAATGTTCGGCTCCGCTGTCCACACAGTGAGATAATTGCTGACAACGCCGATGTCTACTCCGCCCTCCTCAAGGTCACGGAAGATTGTGATCTTGACGAGGAACTCCGCCTCGAACATGTTGAGAATCTCATGGACGCTCATCACAATCAGGTCAAGGTATCCAACAAGGTCTTCCAAGAAAGGCATCTCGGAGATGTTGCCTCGAAGACTCTCGGTGAACGTCTGGATTCGGGTGGTCTTTTGCCTCAGAGCCTCGAACATCTTCATGAGCTTGGTGAACTCTTTGATCGATGTCTCCAGCGCCGGGACGAGCTTGTCATAGAGGTTGACAAGGAGCTTTCCCTTGGTATTGTCGCGGATGTTCTGGAAGCCCTCAAGTTTGCCGAGGGGGCCATCGAGATGCTCTATCTGTACGAGCGTGTTTGTGACTGCCTGGATGGACTTCACGGAGCTCCGCTGAATCTTGGTCCATCTCTCGACGAATGTGTCGATGCCCTCTCTAAGATCTTCGAGATCATCCATTGGGTCGTCCAATGCTCGCTCTCCACGCGGCATGTTGGGGCGTCAATATATAACTGATTCTGCGGTGGCAGAATTGCCTCCAAAATGCTCATCCACCGCTCTGAGCAAGTGTATTCTTTCGCGTGATGACTTCCTCAATCTCCGCCTCAAGATCTCTTCTCTGGCGCTCGTACGCGCTGTCATCAAGCCGGCCCGCCTCATACTGCTTCTTATAGTACTCAAGCTTTGCACGCAGAATCTCCTCCCGGACCTCCAGCTCACGAAGACGTGCACGCTTCTCAGATATCAGCCGGCGAAGCTCATCTTCGAGCTGAAAAATCTCTTCTTCCAGCTCAGCCTTGAGGCGAGAGTAGAGC
>CAZSTY010000262.1:0-2639 GCA_964609885.1 uncultured archaeon | reverse complement strand
GGCACATCCGGACAATCAATGACATTCCATACTATCCTCGTGCCCTTGTCGTCCTCTACCCTGATGTCGGGGCTGAAGCTCAATGCAGTGACAGGCATTACATACAACAACACTATCAGTGCAATGACAATCAGCATGTTTTTTCTAGTTCTCATGTTCTAGTCCTCCTCACGTACAACAATACCAAGAATGATAGGCCAAACACCGCCACGGACAGAGTACCAATTGTCAGAGAGGGGTCTGCCACAGGGGCGTATGCAGGCCCTGTAGAACTGGTACTCGTGCCATGCCCGGGCAGACGCCACTCCACGACATCACCATTGTTCAGATGGTACTTGTTCGCAGCCACTGGTCCCAGCTCACCGTTAACCCAGTACTGCCACCACAGGTTATGCTCAGGGTCATTGCTTACCCCAGCAATGCTGGTGACAAAGACAAGATCACCATACCACTCCACTTCGACCTCAACTGCCGATTGTGTCACGTTCAGTACGGTGTCGCCTTCTAGGCCGGCAAACTCCATGCGCGTGCCATTTCCGAAGTCGATGATCAGTGTGATGTCTGTGGCAGCGGGGGTCGCGTGTGTCTGGCCCACTACCAATTGCGGAGCGCAGACTCCGACCAGTGTTAACAATGTGAGTACTGCGACCCGCACTCGGTCCACGGCTTCTCCTCCTTGTAGGATAGGTTGACCTACCAATCGAAGACCAATTTAAGAGTTCCTCTTCTGGTCTTGGCCGCCGAAGCATCTAAAACGGTCCACCCGCCGGTTCTCCGCGAAGACACCGAGGCGACTGTTCCAGTGAACGATGAACAAAGTCACGCCAGAGGATTCCTATTCGTACTGGAGGGGATTGACGGCGCTGGCAAGACGGCTGCTGCCCAGCTTCTCGAGGAAGAGCTACGAGCTCGTGGTTTTGATGTTGTCCGGTTGAGGGAACCGACATCGGAGAGCAAGTGGGGAAAGGAGATTCGCAAGAGGTCGGTGAACGGCGAACTTAGCCCCGAGGAGGAGCTGAATCTGTTCATGCATGACCGACGTTGGCATGTGACCAACAAGATTCTGCCCTACCTCCGTGAGGGGAAGATCATACTTCTGGACCGCTACTTCTTTGCGTCTGGTGCGTATCAGACGACGAGCACTGGGATTCACTGGTCTGAGATCCTACGAAGGAACAGGGAGGAGATTCATGCTCCTGAGCCCGATATTGTATTTCTCCTCGATGTTCCTGTAGAGGTCGGCCTGTCGCGTCTGGGTGGACGCAGTGGTGACGTGAATCTTCAGTTCGAGAAGCGTGGGCGCTTGGAAAAGGTGCGCCAGGCATATCTTGAGATGGCTGAGCATGACAGTGCCAACTTCGTTGTGGTCGATGCACGAGCGCCTCTTCAGGAAGTGGTGACGCAGATACTTGAAGCCATCTTGGAATTCGTAAATCGCCACAGAAGCGCGCGAAAGGCGGTCGATTGAGTGACAAGGTTTTTTAGTCGCGCAACGCGAAGGGTTTTGAGAACACGCCAGAGTGCAACTCCTCAAGGGACTGGGAGAACACAATAATGCCTGTCGCCCTATTGCTCATAGATTGGGACTCTAAGATTGGCGCTGTGCTTAAGGCAAAGGTGCCTGCAGACTTTGCCGACTACTACCGTGAGGATCTCAATACGGAGATTATGAGGATCTTCACTTCTCATGCCATGGGTGATGCTACGGCAGGTTTTGCCTCGCTGAGTGTTCGGATTGGCGGCGAGGAGTACAATGTGGCATCATACTATACAGGCATCGTACGAGAAGAGGAACAGTATTGTGTTTCACTGCTGCTGACGACCTCTGAGGATCCAAAGGCGTACGAGGGTGCACTGACCTCAGTCGTGTCACACATTACCAATGCAGTTGTTTCGATGACTGATGCCGAACTGCAAGAAGAGCTCGAGAACACCTACCGGCGGATTATACGCCTCGCGGGGATGACGGACGAGAGTCGTCTCGCCCGCCTCTTTGCTGATGAGGTGACCCGTGCGGTGTTTCCCAAGTTGTGGAAGGGCGGCGTGTCGAAGGAGGACCTTGAGGAGTGGCTCAAGATGGTCACTGGTCTTCCGAGTGTGAGCGTTGACTCGATTATCGCGCCCTTTGAGGAGCTGGGTCTCGTCAAGACCGAATGGGTGGACGAGATTGGTAGAACCTGCGTGTTCATGATTAAGGACCTTGAGATCTTTCGTGCCCCGCCTCTGATGGCCATGGAGGCGGCCAGTTCGATTCTTGACCCGGAACTCGCAGCCGAGTATAAGGCTGAGGTGCTAGAGTTTCTGACTGAGTGGCAGAAGACTCCTGAAGACACGGTGGCGATTGCACAGATTCTTGCAGACCCCGATTGCTACGACATATTGGACGTTCTTCGACGTCGTCCTGTGAGCATTGCAGAGCTTGAGGCTACCCTAGACATTCCACCGAAGGATCTTCGTACTGCCATTCAGACTATGAAGAAATATCGGGTCGTCACTGAGAAGCGTAGAAAGGGTCCGTCTGGCGAATACGACAAGTGGCTGTTCTTGCTCAATGACATTCGCGTACGGTTGTTCTTCCCAGAGTATTTCCTGCAGACTCCGGTTACAGGCTTGGAGAAGAATCCCGATGACCCTCGGGC
>CAZSTY010000261.1:0-2660 GCA_964609885.1 uncultured archaeon | reverse complement strand
CGATGAGTTTCTCAAGTAGCTCTTCGCCCTGATCTATCAGGGGCAGCACGTGGGCAACGGCAAGACCAACATCCTCTGCTCCAAGGCCACGGAGCCTCTCAGCCGCCTTGAGAAGTGTGCTTCCGCTCTTGGTGAGATCATCGACCACCATGACCTGCCTGCCCTTTACTGCCAGTTCACCGGTGAGTTCCACGGTGAAGGAGTCGCTTCTGCTCTTCCCGAAACCCTCGACATTGAAGCGTTCCTGCCCGCCCTCATCAGGTGTGACGACCACATAGTTGTCAAAGCCGAACTGTTCCGCGCCAAACTTAATCAGGTCCGGCGTGATGTCGAGGTTCTCAAGGACGCCGCGATCCCTCAGTGCGCGCATCCACTCAATCTCGGTGGAGGCATGGGGGTTCAACACCCAGACCTTGTTGCAGGCCCGCGCTATCGTGTCCATGGCCCAACGACCCGAGACCGCCTCCCCTGTTTCGAAGGCCTTGTCTTGCAGGGCGAAGGGCTGGAACGTGAGGACCACCTCCACGCTCGCTGGTGGGATCACGGGTGTAGTCTTGTACTGCTTGTGGCCCACCTTCTCGACCTCCACGGGCCGGCTCAGAGCGTCAAGGATTAGCAGAAGCTCAACCAGCCGGTCGGATGTCGAGAAGAACTCGCTCTCGGCGGGACTTGACCCCGTGCAGGACTGGACCACGACAACCCGTCGATCGGAGAGCTCAGCTATGTCGGGAATCCTCACGTAGATGTCCGCGTTGGGAAACATCCGCTTGTTATCGTAGTTTCTCTCGCACGTGAAGACTCGAAAGCCGTGGCTCTCGAATCGCTCCCTGAGGTGCTCAGCACCACTGGCAAGAATAACGTCGTAGTCTTTCATTAGAATGACCACTATGCCTCGCCGGAGAAATCCCCTTTATGAGGCTTGCCGTCGGGGGAACGACATGATTGCCATCGGAACGTTCGTTTTCTCTGACGAATGAATGCTTCAACACAGTGTTTCTTAGCTTGTTGAAAGGCATACCATTCAGCCCACTTACCGCTTCACAATTCTCCAATGTCAGGTCTTTCCTGTCCGACGTACCTACTGGTTTTCCTCAGGTCGTACGCCAGTTTGGCAGGACTGCTGAGTCGCACAAACATGATCTGCACAATACGCATACCGGGATAGAGCGCCACCGGACTCCGGTTCTCGCAGAATATCTCCAATGTGAGTCTGCCCGGTTTCTTAGTCCCTGTGCCGGGATTGACAAGCCCCGCCGCATGGACTATGATTCCAAGTCGTGCGACGCTTGAGCGCCCCTCAAGCAATGCTGCATACTCCTCGGACACGGAGATGGCCTCCCTCGTCTGGCCAAGGATGAACTGCCCCGGCTGAATCACGAAGGCCTCACCCCGTGTGTCTATGAGCTCGGTGTGTTCGTCTTGCGCCATTCCCCTCTTGACGTCAACAATGTCCCCTTCGTGGTAAACTCTGAAGATGGAATCAAGGGTGAGGTCTATCGAGCAAGGGCCCAGTGCTGACTTGTCGAAGGGCACAATTGAGATCGCTCCTCGCTGAATCTCACGAAGGATGTCCCTGTCTGAGAGCATCATGGTTCTCACCCAGCTGTCGGTTTGATGTCAAGCAGGCGCCATCGTCTTGTCTTCATTGCTTATAAGTTGAGCAAGAAGTGCGGCCACGCCGCTCCGACTAGCGTAATAGCTAGTCTAAAATGCCAACGTGGCGGTAGAAATCATGCCACCAGGTATGTGTAGAGAAGTGAGTCTAACAGCGCGAGACCTCGTTCGCAGAATAGCTTCTGACGCCGGGCAGTCGTACAGTGAGATTGCTAGGCGTGTTAACCAAGACATGGCCGAGGGAAAGAACCTTCTCTCTGCAGTACATGAGATTGCTCGCGAGAATGGACTCGACCCCGAGAGATACACGCTTGATCCAGAGAGAATCGCGGACGAGATTCGCACCATCCTCAAGAAAGACTATGCCCAGACCCTGATGATATCTGCGGTTCTCGCTCAGATGGTCGAGTCGAGAGGAAAAGACTCTCTCTCGCCACCTGCATTCTTCGCGTTCATGGAATTCTTGGCCGAGGCCACTGCTGCCCCAAAACGACGCAAGAAAAGAGTTGGGAACGTCGAAGAGGCCACTACCAAAATCATCGAACTGACCACGACGCTTGTTTCCGTTGTATGCGACTGGTCACGGACTGGGATTATGGGCGTTGCAGACTCTTGTCCCGAATCACTCAGACCACTCGCCCGGGTTGTTCTGCGTAAGACGCGCCTCTATCAGGCCGGGATGTGGACGTGCATCTCCTGCGGGAAGATTGTGTCAATCCGGGAGACCCGTGCGCTCCTGTGTAAGGAGTGCGATGCTCGTCTTCCCGGACCTACCACAATGAGACGTACATCTCCCAAACGGGAGCGCCACAGAACCGGCTATGGTCGAACGGTGCTTGGCGACACAATTGAGTGACACGGTCGCTAGATGCGCAGCCCTTTCTCCAAGAGTATCATTGCTCTTTCGATATCTGCCTGCGTGACCGCGACATCATCCACCTGAAGGACTATCTCGTCTGGTGTTGACTCCAGATAGAGGACGACGGGGTCGATGTCAATCACATTGCCAAGGCTGATGAGTGGAGCAACGAGCCCGTCGTAGAACT
>CAZSTY010000260.1:0-2662 GCA_964609885.1 uncultured archaeon | reverse complement strand
CAACTTCAGGGGGGCTTCGCTTTTCTATGGCATCTGCAAGCGTGGGGATGATATCCTGTACAGATATGCCGAAGTAATCCGCAATCTGGGACTTTGTGCAGAAGAGATTACCCACAACTCTGAAGTCGGTTTCCTTCACATTCTCAAAGAGAACTGGTGTGGGTTCCATTGCATTCAAGACGCCTGCAATCTCAAGGTGTCTAGAGATCGGTTCCGTGCCTACTCTACGTACACCACGTTCACGTAACGTCGCTATATAGTCTGCAAGTATCAATCATCTCACCTCTCATAGCCCAAAGGACGTTATCCAGACCGCAGCCGCACCTCCTCTCTCAAGAGCAGCACCAATCTTCTCTGCACTGGCACGGTCAGAAGCAAGAGCTATCATGTTCCCGCCACGTCCTGTTCCTGTCAGCTTCGCCCCAAGGGCGCCGTTCTCCCTTGCGATGCTCACAAGGCTGTCAAGTTCATCGCACGAAACAGTCAGTTCTTGAAGCAGCTCATGGTTTCTATCCATGAGCTCTCCTACGCGGTAGAGATCGAGACCGAGAAGTGCTTCCCTCGCCTGCTTGACGAGCCCGTCGTATTCGCTGGCAATCTTATCGAACCAGTTCGGATCTCTCTCTTTCTTTGCTCGGACATCGCCCACGACTACCTTTGTGCTGGCAGTCAACCCTGTGGATGCGATTACAAGGTCCACGGCTCTCGAGAGTTTGAGTTTCTCGAAGGTTGGCGGGCCTCCGTCAAGGTTCCTAACATACCACACGAGACCACCAAATGTGGAGGCTGTATTATCGATTCCAGAAGGAGTTCCATGATATCCCTTTTCGCCCTCATATGCCGCCTCATTTATTTTCTCGTCCTCAAAACCGAGATTGAATTCATCATTGAGAGCCCTCGCAAGTGCCACACAGCTAGCTGCACTTGCACCGATTCCAGAGGCACATACGAGATCTCCTCCAAACTCTATGTGGATGCCCTGTTTGGACAGGTCAATCCCACAGAACTTGATCACGTTCTCAATGGAAACCCTCTGTTCCTCAGCCTTCTCTACCTTGTACCCGGGCATCTCTGGCCTTCGGTCGTCGAGGGACCACCCTGGTGTATCTTTTCTAGTAACGGTGGCCACGGTTTCAGCTGCGATTCCCGCTGCCAGTGCCGGGTAGCCATAGACTACAAAGTGTTCGCCAAAGAGTATCGTCTTGCCTTTGCCGCTTCCGACACCCATTCTCACACACTCTTCTTCCGGTGTGAAGGCCCCGTAGTTCATCGTTACATTTGAACTCTTCCTTCGACACCGTGCGAAATGGTGCGTACAAAAGGCTCATCAGCCTAATGCGTGTCTTCAGCTCTGAGGTGTTCGGTGCAGATGGTCGTCAGAGTCCTAGATCTGTTCTGCGGGGCAGGTGGATTCTCTCACGGCTTCCTATCTCTCTCTGACGAACATCTGGCAATCGATATCGACCCATTTGCACTGGAAACATTCTCGCTAAACCACCCTCGGACAAAGGTTCTCCGAGCTGATATCGGCACACTTCATGCCTCCGTGATTGAGCGAGCACTAGGTGGCAGACCACACGTAGTAATAGCCTCACCACCCTGCGAAGAATACAGTCTTGCAAATCCCACAAGCGAGCGTCCCGCAATAGAACGTGTCTACGGAACTGGTACTGCACGCCTGCTTCTAGACGCAATACGTATTATTGGTGATCTTGAGCCTGAGGTCTTTGTCATTGAGAATGTTGCCGCAATACTTCAGGGTGGCGGCAACGAGATTATTCGCCGTGAGATGGAGCGGGTTGGAATCCACAGTGTGTTCTTCAATCTGATTCATGCTGAAGATCATGGCAATCCTTCTCGTCGCCTGCGGGTGTTCATTAGCAATGTTCGTATCAGACTTCCTCGAAGACCGGCGCCTGTTGTGATGGATGTGATTGGGGATTTACCGCCCCTCGGTGTCGACGCATTGCTAGAACCACATAATCCGGTTCCTAATCACACACTACGTCTACTTCCTCCCAAGATCGAGAAGATGGTACGTAAGGCACGTTGGGGCCAAGGTGTCCGTCATTTTCGGTCAAGAGGTCGCACCATTCCAAACTGGGTACGTCTGGCCCCGGATCAGATTGCCACCTCTGTCAACGGTCTCTCTCGATATATCCACCCTTACGAGGACCGACTTCTGACTGTGAGGGAACATGCCCGACTCATGAGTTATCCGGATGATTACATCTTTGTAGGCCCCTTGGACAGCCAATACAATCAAGTGGGTGAGAGTGTGCCCCCTCTGGTGTCAGGTCTAATCGCAAAGGAGGTACAGTCGCACATTGAGTGAATTTGACAACGTATATGTCGTATTGCATAACGTCCATGCGGTCAGTAAGGTCATCGATACGGCTCAAGTAGTATATGGCCTTGGATTCAAGAACTTCGTGATTTCCAAGCCTGAAGGCACGGCTGCACAGACGGGGGTCCCTGATGCGAACAAGCTCGCGATGAAGACGAGAAGCAACTTCATGGTACTCCCTGACCTTTCTGATGTCATCGAACTACTTGGGGTCGATCGCCCGCTCCTCCTAGTTTCACCTCTTCTGACCAAGACGCGGGTGAATCTCGCAGCGCCCGCACAACGCGTCAAGTCGGGCGAGAGACTGGTCATAGT
>CAZSTY010000259.1:0-2690 GCA_964609885.1 uncultured archaeon | reverse complement strand
AAGGGCACTCAGCGTCCAGGAGGTATCGCTGAGATTCAGACCGATAGAAGACCCAATTGTGATGTCGGGTCGTTCGATACAGGAGATCATAGAGTCGATACTTCCACCGGGGCTTGACAAGCAGGACAAAGAATCGATAGTTCTTGCTCTTGGACACATCGTGGCAGACGACATCGCCGTGTGGGGCCGAGATGAGGTGATCCCTCGGGGTACTGACTGGCTCGCCGCATCGCTACTTACGATTCACAGGGTGGCCCGTTCATGTTCTGAGAACGTCGACTGGCTTCGTCACCTGTGGGAGCATCATCTGAATCAGACTCGCAAGGCTGCATTGACTATGCTGTTGAGGCAGCTTAGGGAAGCCCCCTCGAGAGAAGCCACCATTGAGATTCTAGAACAACACCGTAGGGCCATTGCTGAGGTGTCACCGCTAGACAGAACCGCAGCTCGAGACATATCAGAGTGGGTGGAGATAGTAAGACAGACTCCCGTGAAGCGACCGCTGCCGCCATCTGTTGTTCGGGCTCTCCGCAAACGAATTCAAGCAGCCGCGGAACGAGGCTGGCGAGGAAGACGCTGGCCGACGCTCACAATTCGTGCTGACATGTTGGCTCCGAATAGATATCAGGACCTTCTAGACCGACTCCGCGCGGACATCTGCGTGCTCCGCAACAGGGATGTGTACGCCATATGCGAGTATCTTCTCAACATTCGCCAACCGGGGCGTCCGACCCTTGCTGACATGCGGGAAATGTTGGGGGTGTCCAAGACAGGAGCCAAGGGCCTCTACGCCATGCTCGCGCTCACCATGGTGGAGAGGTACGTTCCCAATCTTCCCGTACTCGGGCTCAGGTATCGTATTCTCGTGAGCCCGGGGCGGCGGGCACAGTTGCCAGACAGGGGCCTGGCCTACAGCCTCAGAATCGGCGGCAGTCAGAGAAGAATGACCTTTCACCTAGAGCCCATCTCTTCATCTGGCCCCCCATCCCTCCCAAACCGGACGTTGCAGATACTCGCTGACGAGGAGACCGTGTCATTCAGCCTTGCTCTCTTCAACAAGAGCGAGGGATGGTGGCGCACTCCATGGGCACAGGGTCGACGCCTGCCACTGAAAAAGGGTGTTGCCACGGTCACAACGTTGCCCACTGGTGAAGAGGTGGTGCGGCCAACCAACAGGGACGTAGACTTGATGAGCCTCATGTGGGCAAGCCACAACCTGCGGTTGAGAAGACAGTGGCTAATCAGAACGCTTGGATACCCAGAACGAACGCTGAGGCTGAGTCAATCCAAGATACTCCGCCACAGGCTAATGCTTCTCATGTACCATCCTACCGTCGAATTTGCAGGGTTGTCTGACGGTATCGTTGCTGTGGCAAGCGGCATGAGGCGGTCTGACGCTAGAAGATTGGCTGAGTGGTTGGGCAGACTGGCCCCGTTGTCAAGGGTGCTCACGATATCCCGGCATTCGGACCTGCCCGGAGGAGTTGCTGCAGAACTCTGGTTCCCAGCAGGAACGGGCCCGATAGCAGCAGGGGCCATTCGCGAGAGGCTCTCGAAGACAAGCGGAACCGGCGTCGTAGACAACATAGTGAGGTATGATTCATTTCTTCTCACAGCGATGCATAGAATCTTCGATGGGCGCCGTGGGTGGATAGATCCCTGGGCGAGAACCCCCTAGAGCCATTCCTCAAGTCGGGTCTGCCGACAACCGAAACGCCGCCACAGTACGAGGAGTTCGCGCACGAGACTCGCGGCCACCTCTTGACCCAACGCAGGGCGAAGCATCTCTGCAAGACGATCTGGGAGTGGAGCATTGAGCTCGAGCTCACTCTCCGTGGGCTTGACATAGTCAGCCTCGTCATAGGCCAACCGGGCACTAAGGAACACCTCTCTCTCCGAACTGCGGAGGCCTTGGGAGCGGAGAACTGACTCAAGGTCGCCGTGGCGCCTGAGAAGCAGTATTCCCCGATGCGGGCCCACCCCGTGCAGTCCCTCCCTATGGAAGTCGCATCCCAGCAGCACTGCAAGATCCCGGAGCTGACTGAGGGAGAGCTCCGTGACATGGAGAACACCGTCGAGCGTGGCACGTAGTATCGTCGACCTCGTCAGGACAAGCTGTTTGGTCACATGTGGGCTGCCGAAGAGGAACGCATCTACATCGTTCGTCACCACTGTCTTGACCAGAGCATCCCGACACATAACGGCGGCATAGAGCTCCGCTTCGGAAGGAGCCAGCACTGCGGGAATACCCATTGCAGAGGCCAGGTCACGAATGTGACTCTGGATGAAGTAATGCCTCACAGCGGGGCTCTCCGAGAGAACCTCCACAATCTCCTCGTCGTAGGGGTCCAAGCTCGAAGAGAAACTACTGTAAAGTCTGTGAGCGAGTTGCACAAGTGAGGGATTCGGCTTCCGCTTGAGACTCTCCGGGGGTCCGTCCAAGACGAACACGGGTAAGATGTTTCGGCCAAACGCCGACCGAACAATGCCCATGAGGATACGTACGTGTTGCAGAGGAACTCGCTCTGTGCCCCGTTTGTGACGCAGGACAGCGATACGTCGTGTCATGTAGTTGGGAACATCGATTGCAACCGCCCCACGTATCTCATCGAGACTCGACCAAGACCACGGTACAAACCGGAAGTTCGGGACACCCATTTCGTCAGCGCTCCCTGTGGAGTGGGCGGAGT
>CAZSTY010000258.1:0-2700 GCA_964609885.1 uncultured archaeon | reverse complement strand
GTGGGACTACTGTCGGGATTCCGACATAACATGGGATGACCCAAGAAACATCATCATTTACGGACCAGGCGCTCTGTCTGGCACTACTGCGCCGTGCTCGGGCCGGACATCTGTCACGACGGTAGGAGCAACAACTGGGTTCTATTTGAAGTCCAACAGTGGTGGGCACTGGGGTGCGGAGCTAAAGTACGCGGGCTACGACCACCTTGTGGTTCACGGCGTTGCTGAGAAGCCCACATACATCCACATTCATAACGACCATGTCGAGGTACTGAGTGCAGAGGATCTGTGGGGCAAGGACATAATCGAAACGGACACCACTCTGAAGAAACGATACGGCGAGGACTACAGAGTCCTGTGCATTGGCCCAGCTGGAGAGAAACTCGTGCGTCCAGCTTCGATTCATACGTCGGTATACCACGTGGCGGGTCGCGGTGGAGGAGCCGCCGTGATGGGGCGTAAGAAGCTGAAAGCCATCGTTGTGAGGGGTACTAGACCAGTCAGGGTGAAGGATCCCGAGAAGTTCGCGGAAGTTGCCAAAGAGATGAGGGAACTTCTCAAAGCAGATAGCGGTGCGCAATCACTTCACGATTACGGCACTTCGGGATCCATTGCTGGTGTCAACGAATTGCATGCATTTCCCGGTAGGAACTGGCAGATTGGCTATCGAGAGAACGTATACCCAATCACAGGCCAAGCACTCGTGGAGAAAGGCTATCTGAAACGGAAGATAGCATGTTTCGCCTGCACAATCGGTTGCCACAGGTACACGAGGATAGACGAGGGCCCCTATGCCGGTATTGCCAGCGGCGGACCTGAATACGAAACCTTTGGGGCCTTGGGCAATGGCCCCGAGCTGATTGACACAGAGGCCGTGATTGTCGCAAACGAGTTGTGTAACAGGCTTGGTCTCGATACCATCTCTGCAGGTGCGATATCGCAGTGGGTCATTGAGAGCTACGAACGCGGTGTACTCACAGACGAAGACACCGACGGTATCAAGCCCAAATGGGGTGACCTCGACTCGCTCTTGAAAATCATAGAGGCAATTGCATACCGAAAAGGGAACTTGGGAGAGCTCCTCTCTGGAGGACTCAAAGAAGCAGTCAAGAAGGTGGACAAGGAGTCCTACAAGTGGGCGTTGATCAACGCCAAGGGACTTGAACAGTCGAACGTGGAAACCCGTTCGGCAAAGGCCTATGCTCTCGCATTTGCGGTGAACCCGCGAGGAAACGACCACCTCATGACTGAAACCTTCGCCGAGTTCGGTGCAAGTCCAGAGGCCGTCGAGCTCATTGAGAAGATAACTGGCGACAAGAAGTACGCCACTCCCCACAGCACCGAGAAGAGAGCAGAGATAGTGGTATGGCATGAAGACTGCTATGAGATCAGCGAGGCGCTCGGGTTCTGTGTGTTCACATCGACGGCCGCCTACGGCGTCAATCCGGACAACATGGCCCGGCTCTATGAGGCCGCCACGGGAATCAAGATGACAGAGGACGAACTCATGATGACGGGTCGCAGAGTCTGCACACTGGAGAAGGCATTCAACATCACCAGAGGAGCGACCCGTGAGCATGACAACCTTCCGTGGCGCCTGATGCATGAGGGTGCAGCCTCTGGACCTCTCAAGGGTGCGACCAATTCGCCAGAAGAGCTCAGCAAAATGCTTGACGAGTACTACACGCTCCATGAGTGGGATCTCAAGACAAGTTGGCCATACCGTTCGACCTACGAGAAGCTTGGGTTGAAAGATGTGGCGGACTATCTTGAGAAGCTAGGAAAGCTGCCATAGGCGATATGGAGCAATCGGGAGGGGGAAACCCCTCCCGCCACATGCAACAAGATTTACGGGGAGAGGAATGTTGGAAGGTTTCAGGGAATTCGGAGTGGCGATGACAGGCGTGTTCCCAGTGAGTGAGGCTGTGGAACTCGCGAGAGAAGCAGAGAGGCTGGGACTCGGCTCGGTCTGGTTTGCTGAAGACTACTTCTTCCGCGGTGGAATACCGTACCTGGCCGCGGCCTCCGTCGCCACTGAGAGGATTCGCATAGGGCTTGGTGTGATCAACCCATACACGCGTCATCCAGCGCTCATTGCAATGGAGTTCGCAACAATCGACGAGTTGTGTGGCGGCAGGGCGATATTCGGACTTGGCTCAGGGGTGCCGTACTGGATGTGGCAGATGGGCTACGATGTCAAGAAGCCGCTCTCACGAACACGGGCATGCGTGGGACTTGTGAGGAAGATCATGACGGGCGACAAGGTCAGCCATGAGGACAAGTTCTTCGTTGCCCGGGACATCCAGTTGATTTTCAAGCCAGTCCGCACTCATGTCCCAATCTATCTGGCGTTCGAGGGAAAGATGGGCCTAGCTCTCGCCGGAGAGATTGGCGACGGGGCCATTCTGTCGATTTTCAACACTCCTGACTACGTGAAGTTCGCTTGGGAGAGAGTACGCAAGGGCGCGGAAAAGAGTAGAAGGAACCTTGACGATTTCGAGATGGTGTCGTACCTGCCTATGGTGATAGACGAGGATCTCGACAGGGCTTTGAATACTGCAAGGAAATTCATGGCACTGTACCTGCCTCACTCCCAACCCGGTGGTCCGCTGATGGCTCATGCAGGCATTGAGCCCGAAGTGACTTTGGAGATGAAGAAGGCTGCCGAAGAGGGAGGGGACATCGAAGCGCTCATAACCG
>CAZSTY010000257.1:0-2708 GCA_964609885.1 uncultured archaeon | reverse complement strand
GCCTTCCGCGTCTTCTTCTCCTCTGCAATCTTGGGACTCTCCTCGTTCGACACGACCCGGTTGACCCCTGCCTGCTTGGCCTTCGCAGCAAACTCACCATCACCAAAGGCACAGACCTTGGCTGGTGGGTATAGCTTGTGGGGGAGCAGAACCTCTTGGTTAAACCTGTTCTCCGGCTTTGAAACGTCCAGTTCCTTCTTTCGGAAATTCACCGCGAGATCAAAGCTCTGCTCGAACTTGATCTTTCGCTCCTTTCCCTTGGCCCGAGCCTCAGCCACAGCAGCCTCGATGTTGTCAATATTGAACGACATCTAGCTCACTCCTCCCTCAGTGGTTCCTGGAGGTGTTCGTCCCAAACGCCCTCGCGAATCTCTCTCTGGAACTCCTTGGCGGGCTTCCCCTCAATGGTCACTCCCATGGACACGCAGGTGCCTGATATCGTCATTACGGCAGCTTTCA
Source organism: uncultured archaeon (assembly GCA_964609885.1). Taxonomy (GTDB): domain Archaea; phylum Asgardarchaeota; class Thorarchaeia; order Thorarchaeales; family Thorarchaeaceae; genus B65-G9. The sequence continues at coordinate 2,249 of CAZSTY010000257.1, read as the reverse complement.
TGTCCAGTGCAGAGAGCTCTGAAGCCTTGGCCTTGGCAATTTCCTTCAACTGGTCGATTGTGAGGTTGCCAACAAATTCTGTGTTAGGCGTACCTGACCCTTTCGGCGCACCAATCTCCTTGAGAATCAATGCGCTCGTCGGAGGGACTCCAACCTCTACCTCGAACTCCTTTGTGTCCTGGTCGACAATGATCTTTACTGGTACCTTTAGGCCAGCGAAAGGCTGTGTGACCTCGTTGATCTTTGTGACCACTTGGAAGATGTTCACACCGGTCGGGCCAAGTGCCGGACCGATTGGCGGACCTCCTGATGCCTTACCGCCCTCTACTAGTGCTTCTACTGTTATCTTGTCACCCAAAACCATCACGACTCCTCATGCAGTATTCCCGGCCGGTTCTTGACAAGGCCAGTTAGGTCGACCTGCAGGTAAGAACTAGCTTGACCACCTGCTCGGTCTACTGCATGCTTGTTCATCGTTCTTCACCCCAGACATGACGTCAATGCGTCGATGTCAGATTAAGGGACTGGCCTCTCGTCGCCAAGTCGTTTTTTAAGGCTTGTGGAGTGGCGGCCCGCTTACATGCCCGCTCCGATTGTATATACAACAGGTATTCACTGGTCTATTGCCGCGACCAGAACGAGTCCTCTTCTTCTTCCTCCTCGGATGCAGCCTCGGCAGCTTCTGCGGCTTCTTCCTGTTGGGCCTTCTCCACGAGCTTGGTGAAGTCTGCATGAATCCTCATGGGAATGGTGTGGGGGCTGTCGATGAGCTCGACAATCAATTCCTCCTTAGCCGCATCAACTCGTGTCACACGTGCCCGTTCGCCCTTGAACGGTCCTGAGATTATCTCCACAATGTCAGAAACTGCAATTCCCTCAGCTGCCGGTTTCGGCACAAGGTATCTGTCAATCTCCTCAGTGCTGACCTTTCCGCTGACTCTTCCTCGCACATGAGGCACACCAGATATTGCGATCTCTACGTCCCTATACTCCTCTGTTTCGATGAAGACATAGCCCCTGAGCGTTTCGGGTACAAGAATGGCCTTGACACGACCCAGCAGCGGGTTCCGTGACACAAGTTTCGGCTTGGCGTCGCCCTTCTTCTTTGGGCACTTCTTCATATGCTCAAGTGTGATCTCCTCTGATGAGAACTGCTCTGAGCAGAAGGGGCACTCCCAGACATCCTGTTCACCTATGACTGCTGTTGTTATGAGATCTGTCACACTACGTTCTTGGCCAATCGTAGTTCTCACAGCGAATATACTGGTCTTTGGCATTCTGTCCGACCTCCCTTCTGCTCTGCATATTCGTGCATCTATGAGCCAAACCAGTTACCAGTCACAATCGTCATTATTACTTGGACCACAAAGCTAAGCATACCTACTAGTACCATGGCGAGAAGGCTGACCTTGGTGCTCATCCAGAGCTCCTTTCTCGAGGGCTTGGTGGCCAACCTTAGGATTCTCTTACTATCGTTGATGAACTGGCTCACACCCATGAATACCAACCTGCCTGCGGCTCTCGCGCGCGACTACAGGACTGCCTGAGCATCTTGGCAGTCCGCTTTTAATACTTCCTGAGCAGCCACATCGCATGAGGCTATAGACGTGCGATACCTAGCTCGTCGAAACCGTGCCCACTTTCTCCCTCATCTTGTTCTAGTTCACGGAGTTCATCAGCTAAGGGCGCGACAGAGTCTGTCCCGGCGTCGAAGACATACGGTGAGCTCACCCCCGAGGCGATAATAGTGACCCGGAGACGATCCTCGAGATCTGGCACTATCAGCGCCCCGTAGATAATCTCCGCTCCTGGATTGACCTGTTCGGTGACCAGTTCCACGACTCTCTTAGCCTCGGCCAGCTGTAGGTCTGCACTGCCGCTCACGTTTATGAGAATGTTTCTTGCATTCTCAATTGACATGTCGATGAGCGGGTTCTGAAGGGCATTGTAAACGGCCTCCTCAGCCCTGTTCTCTCCCTGTCCCTCGCCGAGCGCGATTATAGAAACGCCCCCGTTTCTCATCGTGGTTCTGACATCTGCGAAGTCAAGGTTCACTAGGCCTGGGCGAGAGATTAACTCTGCGATTCCCTTGACGGCCCTGACCAATACCTCGTCTGCAACCATGAAGGCCTCTGACAGTGACAGGTCGGGTGCGATTTCCAACAGCTTCTCGTTTGGAATGGCAATTAGAGTATCGACGTGCTCCATGAGTGCATTGAGTCCCCTCGTGGCATTCTTCTTCCTCGTCG
>CAZSTY010000256.1:0-2710 GCA_964609885.1 uncultured archaeon | reverse complement strand
AGACCCTCCACGAGTTCTACAACGTGGACCAAGACCGTGACATTTCCATTGTCGCAGTGATTCATCCAGATGAGGAGGGTGAAGCGGAGAAGATGATCGGTGCAGCCCGGTACCTCCTAGACCGCAGCAGGAACGAGGCGGAGTTCGCACTGCTTGTGCAGGATGAGTATCAACATCGCGGCATAGGCAGTTTCATGCTAAACCACCTGATGCGGATCGCAAAGAGCAAGGGCATTGAGACCTTCGTGGCCTATGTCCACCCGCAGAACTATCCAATGATTCGGTTCCTGCACAAGACTGGAAAGATCGTTGAGAGTCGCCTGAACATGGCAGACGACGAGTACATCTTCAAACTCAAGCTGTAGCGTCTTGCGGTTGACAATCCGGTTACAGGGTGTTGCACGGCTGTCTGCACTTGTGCAACAACGTGACTCTTTTAACGGAGACGTAGTGGTACTCAGGCGTCCAGAAGGCTGGTAAGTGAAGGCAATGGATCGACAACAGGGCATTGACGTATTGTTCAACCCACGCTCGATAGCCGTCATCGGCGCTTCAGCGAAGAGGGGTAAGCTCGGCAACGACGTCATGCGGAACCTTATTGATAGCGGGTTCGACGGCAGAATCTACCCCATCAACCCGAAGGGCGGCGAGATTCTCGGTCACACCGTGTATCGCAAGATTGGCGACGTCCCGGGCGAGGTCGATGTCGCGGTAGTTGTTATTCCTGCCAAGTTCGTGTTGCCCGTTGTAGAGGAATGCGGGCAGAAGGGAGTCAAGGCGCTGATAGTCATCACGGCCGGTTTCAAGGAGATTGGCCACAAAGGTGCAGAGGCCGAAAAGAAGCTTGTAGAGATTTGCGAGAAGTACGGAATGGTGCTTCAGGGACCGAACTGTCTGGGCCTAATCAATCTCTCACGCCCTTACAACGCCTCCTTTTCCTCCGGCACGCCCGAGAAGGGCACCATTGCCTTTGCGTCGCAGTCGGGCGCCCTGATGACAGGAATCCTCGACTGGAGCCTGATGGAAAAGATTGGCTTCTCGAAGTTTGTCAGTCTGGGCAACAAGGCGCAGCTTGACGAGGCAGACTTTGTTGAGGCATTTGGTCGTGATCCTGACTCGCAGTTCATCCTCCTCTACATAGAGTCCGTCGCAGACGGAAAGAAGTTCATGGAGGTCTGCAGAAAGGTTGTCCCGAAGAAGCCAATCTTTGTTGTGAAGTCCGGCGTGAGCCAGGCGGGTGCGAGGGCGGCGTCCTCCCATACGGGATCTCTTGCCGGCAGTGACACCGCCTATGAGGCTGCGTTCAAACAGTGCGGAGTCATACGGGCAGACAGTATCGCCGAGCTGTTTGATGTGGCCAACGTGTACGATGACATGCACCTGCCCGCAGGCAATCGTGTGGCGATTGTGACGAACGCGGGAGGTCCCGGCATACTCACAACGGATGCATGCGAGGCGAATGGACTTGAGGTGACCCAGCTATCGCCTGAGACCATCGACTTTCTCAAGAAGCACCTGCCGCCTGCTGCATCAGTGTACAATCCAATTGACGCACTGGGAACGGCCAGTGCCGAGGACTATCGTATCTGCACTGAGGCTGCTCTGCGGGATGAGAACGTAGACGCCGTCATCGTACTGTTGACGCCTCAGGCAATGACGCAGATTCCCGAGACCGCTCAGGTTCTCGTCGAGGTTCACAAGGAGTATCCGCATAAGCCATTGCTTGCTGTGTTCATGGGCGGCAACTCGATGGTCTATCCGCGGATTGTTCTCACTGATGGAAACATCCCGGTATTCGACTTTCCGGAGAGGGCGGTGCACGCTCTTGCCGAGCTCTACAAGTACACGGTACGTAGGGACAGTCTCAAGGACGAAGAGGTCCCACGGTTTCCTGTCGACCGTGAGCGCGCGATGAAGGTGATTGAACGGGTACGAGAAGAGGGTCGGCGTGTGCTGCTCGGTAGTGAGGCCCACGAGATTGCAGAGGCGTACGGTATTCCTGTTGCACGCATTAGACTGGCACGCACCGCCGACGAGGCCAAGGCCATCGCGGAGGAGCTTGGCTACCCTGTGGTGCTGAAGATCGCAAGTCCTGACATCATCCACAAGAGCGATGTCGGTGGTCTCAAGGTCGGCCTGAAGACACCGGAGGAGGTAGAGACGGCCTTCCGAGAGATACTGGAGAACGTGAAGGAGCACAAGCCCAAGGCCATAATCTACGGAGTGGATGTGCAAGAGATGGTCGAACAGGGCAGGGAGCTGATAGTGGGCTGCTCGAGAGATGTGCAGTTTGGTCCGCTGATCATGTTTGGCGCCGGCGGCATATTCGTCAACTATCTGAAAGATGTGGCGTTCCGGCTGGCTCCAATGACGCGCTCTGATGTGGGTGAGTTGATCTCCGAGACGAAGATCAGCACACTGTTGAAGGGCGTGCGTGGCGAACCGCCAAGTGACATGAAGGCACTGGAAGACATCATACTCAAGGTCAGCCAGCTGGTCACGGATATTGAGGACATAGTCGAGATGGACATCAATCCGTTGTTCGGTTACGAACGGGGTAAGGGCGTCTGTGCAGTGGATGTGAAGATGACAATCTCGGGGTGATACGATGACCAAAGAGGTTCTAGTTGCTGGCAAGTCTTCGACTGGTAAAACACTCATTGCGCTTGCACTGGCCGCCAGAGCGAGAGAGGCTGGGCGTCGAGTTTCA
>CAZSTY010000255.1:0-2718 GCA_964609885.1 uncultured archaeon | reverse complement strand
GTCTTCGCGCTTGTTTCCATGAAGGGTATTCCTAGGCCCTCTGCGAAGTTCGCGCCCTCTTCTGCGCTCACCTCTCTCTTGTCGGCACGGTCTGACTTGTTGCCGATGAGCATTGCGAGTACGGCCTTGCCGTCTACAGTTGTAACGTTCTCCATCACCCCCTTGTGCCAGAACGGAAGGTGTTCGAAAGACTCTCTGTCTGAGATGTCGTATACAAAAGCGGCAAGGTGGGCCCCCCTATAGTATTGTGACCTTAGTGCGGAGAAGTCTGCTTGTCCGCCAAGATCAATCAGGGTCAGGATGACGGGCGTCGATTCGTTGAGGTTGAGCGCTGCTGCGCTGAGGTCCACCCCCACGGTTGCGGTGTAGTCGGGATCGAACTCGCCAAGGAGGAGTCTACGAATCAGGGATGACTTTCCGACATTGGCGTCGCCCACGAGGAGGATCTTGTAGACGGGAACAGGCATGGCGGCCACTTCTGGAAAATGCTCTTTCCAGCGACGAATAAAAAATGCTGTAACGTCATTCATGACACTGGTAGTACCATGTCAGAAGATACGACACGTGAGTTTCGAGTCAATGAGATAGCTGAGTTTGCCACGGATACGCAACAAGGCAGACCATGTTCTCATCGACATGCTCTCAATTCAAAATAGAACAATACTGCGATGAGGATTGCTAGCGGACGTGCAGCAACAGCTACTGTGCCAAGGACCATGAGCCCACCTTGAGGAACGGCGAATATCCCTGTGACCTGTGCGGTGGCGCCCGCAGCAAACAAGAACGCAGTCGAGCCACTCAGCCACGGCAGAGCCATATTTCTCATATGTCTTCCTAGGCAGCCTGCGATTATGGCGGCTTCAACGGCGCCCCCCACAGCTATCGTGTAGGTGTAGGTCCAGCTGCCTGTGAAGCCCATCAGAACCGCCGAGAAGGCGTTCAGGAAGGCAAAGGCGATGCTGTACCATGCGAGCACGTTCCAGAGCCAGTCGTCGAAGCGGCGACCGAGCGCGGAGAATCCCCTTGCAATGAGTATTGTGGCTGCGATTCCGACGATATGGACAGTGACGAATGGGGCAGTCATGGAGCCCGCAACACCGAATGAGGTAGCCCAAGCCCACACTATCGGGAAGACGAGGAGGCTGATCAGGGCCAGTGCTGTGCCTGCAATGCCGAGTCGTAGGCTACCGGTGACCTCAGGCCCGCGTTGCCAGACTGTTCCGAAGACCTCCTCGCCCCTCGTGTCCGTGACAACGTCCGGATCAGGATCTGACCGGCTCGACACGCTGCTCACGCGACCTGATGCCTCCCCTGATCGCTCCCCTGATGTCTGGACTCCGGCGTCGTTGGGTTCGACGGGACTCAAGGCTGTTTCCACCGTGTCTCTGTCACCACGTCGAACCGCGTGTGCAGTCCTGCCACTCTTGGTAGAACAGTAGTGCAAATACGACATCTATCAGGAGGCTGGCGGCTCCTGAGACCAAACCGAGACCGATGGTGATCACGCTGAGGTCAATCCCTCGTACCACGACTGACAGTATGAGGGCGAGCACTGCGATGCTTCCTGTCTGTGGAGACACCATTCTGGGCCTGATCTTGAAGACCGCTGCCATTGCGAGGAGCGCCTCGCCCATTGAGAGAAGGTAGTTTATTGCCAATGTCAGCATGACGTCACCAGCCGTGATGAATCCAATCATGGGAGTAATTCCTATCATCACTAGTGTGTAGATGGCTGCTATCTTCCAGAGCGGCTCCTCATATCGTACCCATAGTCCGTAGTATCCCACGAGAATCGCGACCGCTGATACCAGAGATACAACGCTCACAATTGAGAAGAGATACGTATAGGCCTCCATTCCGGCCCCCGACATCTCAATAATCGCCGGGCCGAAATAGAACAGGGTGAAGCCCACGAGAGCGAGTAGAACACCGACGAGGCCCGCAAGTAGTTTCGAAGCAGCTCTTGCGCCGTTTGCCCTATGCTCGGAGAAGACATAGTCGACCTCCGCTTGGCATACCTTGCAAGGTCTTGTCACAAGGTCTCCTCCTGCACACTCTTCGCACACGGGATTGCCGCACCTAGGGCACCTGCCGATAGCAGGTCTGTCCGGATGGTTTACACAGAACTCAGTTGCCATGGATGGCGCACACTCCTCCTCGCGGGGTCCTACCGTCATCTACGCATAAGGTTTGCGTAGCACGCAGCCTGAATGCGGCAGCGGAACCTGAAGCAACATAAGCGATTGTGGTCGTAAGGTTCAAGGGACTGCGCCGATGCTCAGGTATGAAGGTACTATCTGGAGGCCCCCGAGCGAGGCCAAGTCGCTCATTCTTCAAGCTACGATAGGATGCTCGCATAACGCATGCACTTTCTGCATCTCCTACCGTGACCGGAAATTCCGTGTGCGCGGGGCGAAGGGCATTGCTGCGGACCTAGCTGGCCTTCCGTCGTTGTTGAAAGAGGGCGTCCAACGTGTGTTTCTAGCCGACGGGGATGCTCTGGCAATGTCCACGCCGGAGATGCTCGATGTCTTGGGCGTTCTCAGGAGAGAGCTTCCCCGACTGCAACGAGTTGGGGTATATGCGTACACAAAGAACCTCAGGGAAAAGTCAGTCGAGGATCTGAAACAGATGCGGGATGCAGGACTAGGAATAGTCTACTTGGGTCTAGAGACCGGTGATGAGGAACTCTTGCGATGGGTGCGAAAGGGCGTCACC
>CAZSTY010000254.1:0-2721 GCA_964609885.1 uncultured archaeon | reverse complement strand
GGCACATAGCATCAGCAGAGTCTAGTGCATAGGCTCAACCTTCTTCTCGATGACCACCCCATCCTCCAGCGCCGCAGCCTGATTCGGCGATAGGACCTGCCTGTCGAAGAGGAACTCCGCACAAATCATGTCCCCTTCGCGAGATATCAACTCCCGTTGAAGAGCAACGGAGAGCATCTTTCTGATCTGTGAAGGCCTGCCGTATCTGCAATTGAACGAAAGATACCTGACAGCATCCTCAATGGAGACCGGCGATCCGTTTCGCTGGAAGAGGTGGGCGAGTATCAGTAGTATGTGCCTTCCGTTCATGGTCCGGTGGCCAGAATCGACTGTGTTTAAGTACTTTGAGGGCGTGACCGCAGTCAATAGCAATGTCGCGCGCTTCTCTGACTGTTCACGGGGTCCCTGTTGAGGACTTGCTGAAGGCTCTGCATGAGACCAGCACCTTGCTCACCGATAGTACTCTCAGGTTTGGAGGCCTATTGGGCGGCTGGTCCAATCTCAACCTGTTGCTGACCTCTGACAGGCGGAGGATGGTACTGAAGCTGCCTGCTCGTACGACCGCTGGGTCCGAGGAAGGGTATGGTGTCCTCATGCAGAGGCATCTGGATCTGTCGCGAACCGGGCTCTCACCGCGCCCGCTTGAGACCGGTTGGATTGACACACCGGTGGAGGTTCCATACATCTTACTGGAGTTTGTGGAGGGGACAGTGTACCCCGCTCCGTCAGCCATTCCCATTTCGGCTCTCTCAGCACTGCGGCGCGCCATTGACTCATTGAACACGGCCAAGTGTGATAGTGCCACGGCACTCAGTCGACCGAGCGATCTGCTGGATCTGCACATCAATGCAGTGTCTTCTGCTGCTGACAGGAGCGGCGTTTCTTCGAACACGGTTGCTCTCCTGCACGAGTTGCTGCCACTGGCCGACGTAGTTCGGAGCCACTGTGAGCGCCTCCCTTGGTCTGGCGGATTGATACACGGCGACCTGTCTGAGTCCAACATTGTGTTCAGGGGGGGAAACGCACTCCTACTAGACCTTGAGTCCCTATCCACGGGGCATCGTCTATACGATGTGGCCTATCTAACGGTACAGAACGCGGTAGAGGTCATTGACTCTCCCCCCACCCTTGTACAAGAGGGTGAGGCCGAGGTCGTCAGTCGGTTCGTACCGCTCGCGCTTGTGGCGGTCATCTCGTGGAGCATAGAGCGTCTTGCTGACATTGACTCTGGACTGATAGAAGCTGCACTCGTGAATGAGACAACATACAGGAGGATTCGTCACTACGTATCGGACAAGCTCGCGCTGTTGAGGATGAGCCTCACTGGGAACCCGTCTATCGTGCACTGAGATCTCATGGTATGCCCTCTGACGAACGAGACCCTGATACTGGTAACTTGTAAATAGAGGCTTCAACAACGACTCTTGCGGGGACACACGGATTGAATCTAAAGGACATGCTCGCCAAGGGGAGGTCCCTGTACAGGACCGGCATCCATGTACTTGACCGGGAGGTACCTGATGGCTTTCCGAGAAATGCCTTCGGTGTCATCCGTGGGCCTGGCGGGGGCGGCAAGTCTGTCATTCTAAATGAGATGGCTCGCAGGATAATGGAGTCGGGCAAGAAGGTCATCTATGTCTGCTTTGAGGACACTCCGCTCTCTGTCCTTCAGAACCTGGTGTCACTCGGATGGGACTACAGCACGATGCTCGACGCAGGTCGAATCCATCTTATAGACTGTTTCTCAGCACAGATACTTCGCAAGAGCACAGTCTACGACTACACACGCGTTGTCAGGAACCCGAACGAGGCGGACGAGATCACAGATGCCATTCACGCAACCATTCAGGAGAATGGGGACGAGGAACTTGGCGGAATCTTTCTCGACAGCATCACGGAGTTCTTTCTTCAATCTCATCCCTTCAAGGCTGTCAATGCTGTCAAAGCATGGCGCGCCACATTTTGCAAGGAGCTCAACATCCCATTCTGGGCGATTTATCATACTGGCCTGCAGCAATTCGCCGCTTACGACGACATGATCACCTACACAAGCGACATCATAATCGACACCCGTCACGAGCCAGCGTTTGCGGCTGCAGGCGTCTTGATCAAACAGCTCAGGGTGACAAAGGTAAAGGGCGCACGCCACAACTCTATCTGGGTCACATTCGGCGTGGGTGATGAGGGCATTGTGGGCCTGTCACTGGACGACATGCGAGATATTGCTCGGAGGATAACCAAGATTGAGGGACCCAGTTCGTGAGGTCTCACTTGAAGAATGTCTCAGGCGGCACCTTCCAGATCTCCTCGTCGCCTGACGCAATCACGTACTGGTAGCCCTGCTCGGTGAGAAACAGCTGTCTCTTGGCTGCAAAGTCCATGTCCCTTGTGTCTTTCGTAATGATAGAGTAGAACCTTGCAAAGCTCCCGTCAGACTTGGGGCGGAGTATTCTTCCCAGCCTCTGAGCCTCCTCTTGTCTTGAGCCGAAGGTTCCGGACACCTGAATGGCCACATTTGCGTCGGGCAGGTCGAGGGCGAAGTTCGCCACCTTCGATACGACGAGAACCTTGATCTCTCCGCGCCTGAACGCGTCGTAGAGGACATCGCGCTCTGCGTTACTGGTCTTGCCTGTGATTAGTGGTGCATTGAGCATGTCGGCTATCTGTTTGAGCTGATCGAGGTACATGCCGATGATGAGAATGTTGTCGTCTTTGTGGTAT
>CAZSTY010000253.1:0-2722 GCA_964609885.1 uncultured archaeon | reverse complement strand
ATCCTGCAAGGCTGGCCCTGTCCATGGGTTCTGGAGAAGTACCAAGCCCCACGTGTAATAGATCATTATTATGAGTGCGAAGATGAATATGAACGCACCAATGACTTTCTCTTTGCCCATGAAAATCAACTACCTTGAGCTTTTTGGAATCTGCCCGTTATCGGAAGTCGCCTGAATAAAAGCATTGTGTAGCGTTTCCACGGTGTGTCGAAGTCTGCAGTGAAACAGAGTTAGTTGATGTCTGTGCCCTAGATGGTCGCTCGATGATTCCGGGGCCCGTTGCGCATAGCTTATAATGGGGCCCTCTCTTGAGCAGCCGGTCGTTTGAAGAGGTTTCCATTGGAGTGCGTGTTCATGAAGATCATCGTGCCAGTGAAACAGGTGCCAGAGGTCGCCGAGGTGAAGGTCAACCCGGAGACCGGGACGCTGATACGTGATGGCGTGCCCAGCATTCTCAACCCCTTTGACGAATATGCTGTCGAGGCCGCAATCCAACTGAAGGAGAAGTTTGGCGGTGAGGTCACAGTCATCACGATGGGGCCCCCACAGGCCAAGGACGCTCTGTACAAGGCGTTGGCAATGGGAGCCGACAAGGCGGTACACATGACCGACCGTGCTTTTGCCGGCGCGGACACTTGGGCAACGGCCTACACATTGGCGGCGCAGATTAAGAAGATGGAGTTCGACCTTGTCATCTGTGGCAAACAGGCCATCGACGGTGACACTGCGCAGGTCGGACCGGAGCTTGCTGAGCTCCTTGGGATTCCGCAGATATGCTACGTCCGTCACTTGGAGGTGACAGACGACCAGAAGTTCGTCATTGCCCACCGCGAAACAGATGACGGGTACGAGGTCGTGAAGGCGAAGATGCCTGTGCTCCTGACTGCCACGAAGGGGTTGAACGAACCCCGCCTTCCCAACATCATGGGAATCATGAAGGCCAAGAAGAAGCCCATGGAAGTCATCGACGCTCAGACGCTCGGGGTCCCTGAGGATGAGATTGGTCTGAAAGGCTCACCCACGACTGTCAGAAAGGTGTTCCCGCCACCAAAGCGTGCTGGTGGCATCAAGCTTGAAGATGTCAGTCCCCAGGAGGCGGCTAGACAACTGGTCGAATTCCTGGCGAAGAAGGGGGCGATCTAAGAGATGACACTGCTCTACGACCGTGATGCTTGCACTGGCTGCATGCTGTGTATCAAGGTGTGCAATTTTGGAGCCATTGAGAAGGATGGTGACAAGGTCAAGTTTGACTTGGACAAGTGTGTCCTGTGCGGGTCATGTGAAGAGGTCTGTCCGGTCGACGCGATCAAGATCGAGCGCAAGACTGTGGACAAGGAGGCATTGGCTGAGTACAAGGATGTCTGGGTGTTCTGTGAGACCTACGAGGGAAGACTCAGAAGCGTTGCCTTGGAGCTCGTGACAAAGGGTCGCGAGCTTGCAGACAAGCTTGGAGAGAAACTGGTCGCAGTACTCATCGGCCATGAAGTCGAGCCCCTTGCTGAAACTCTGATTCACCAAGGTGCTGACAGAGTGCTCGTAGTTGATGACAAGATCTTCGCGGAGTACACTACTGATGCCTATACGATTGCAATGACCTCCCTCATTGCTCCGCGCAAGCCTGCGATAGTCCTGTTTGGAGCCACCAACAATGGTAGGGACCTTGCCCCTCGGGTGGCTGCGCGCCTCAAACTTGGCCTCACGGCGGATTGCACCGGGCTGGACATCGACGAGGAGCGCCAGCTTGTACAGACGCGCCCCGCATTTGGTGGCAACATCATGGCGGAGATTCTCTGTCCGTACACACGACCACAGATGGCCACCGTCCGGCCGAATGTGTTCAAGCCCTCCGATCCCGATCCATCTCGTACCGGAGAGATTGAAAAGGTAGAGATCAAGGTCAGCCCCGTCCAAGTGCGAACGAAGGTGCTGGAGCACGTGAAAGAGGTGACCGAGGGGATGAAATCGGTCGAGGAGGCGGACATAGTCGTGAGCAGCGGCCGTGGTATCAAAGACCCCTCGAATCTGGATCTTCCCCGGTCACTGGCTGAGCTTCTGGATGCTGCTGTCGGAGGGTCTCGACCCATCGTTGATGCTGGATGGCTTCCTCCAACCCAGCAAGTAGGTCAGTCTGGCCGTACGATTTCGCCAAAGCTCTACTTTGCACTGGGAATCTCTGGGGCCATTCAACACATTGCCGGAATGTCGTCCTCCGACATAATAGTCGCAATCAACAAGGACCCTGAGGCACCCATCTTCGAGATTGCCGACTTTGGAATCGTTGGCGACCTCTTCGAGGTGGTTCCAGCAATAATCGAGGAGATAAAGAAGCTGAAGGCCAAGCGGTAACATTCGGTGGCAGTCCCTGCCGCGGAGGCAGGGGCTCCCCTCAATCAGCAGAATCAGATTGTTTCTCCATAATCCTTATCCGTACACACGGGGGCATATGTACGAGATGATACTGTTACTACTTGTGTTAGGCGGGGTTGTCTTACTTGTTGCTCTCTGTCTGTACGGAGGTGCGATTGAGAGGTCTCGATATGGAGAGGCCCGCTCTGTCACGCATGGTGGGGGTTCGGAATCCTTCCCCGAGAGAGACTCAGTTATGATGTCACATCGGTTCTCCCACAGTAGGGTCGGTTCATACGTGGGATACGACACTCAGAATCCCATGGACTTCGACAGACCGCCAAGACGCAGACAAGAATAGTAGAACTAGTTGGGT
>CAZSTY010000252.1:0-2745 GCA_964609885.1 uncultured archaeon | reverse complement strand
GTCGCTCGACCGTCTTGGCAAGTACAGTTGTGTTTCTCGGGGCGTAGTACGGTGCCGAAGTGCTACGATCAATTGCGAGCTGTATCTCTTCGTTCGAAACCAGACCCGATGGGTTGAGCACGGTAGAACTGAAGCTGATCTCGTAGTATGTGGAGGTCGTGTGAAGGGCGTACTGCGATGCTGTGATGACAGTGTGGCCGGTGCCGTGGGAGAGTGTGATGTCTGCCTTCGCGATTGCTATCAGCTGACTTGTGAGGAAGTCGCTGAACTTGAACCTGAAGGTCACGTTCTCTAGAAACGGTGTGTCTCCGGGTGTCTGCGTCACAAGTATCTGTGTAGGCCTGCGGACAACCCTTGCAGTGACATCCTTGGAGGCCTGCTGGTAGTATGGCTGGCCTGTCCACGTCACAGTCACGTTGAGAATGAACGTGGCAACAGACCCGAGTGCCGTGCTATCCACCTCAACTAGGTACTGTCCGTTCCCAAGGCCAGTGATCCAGTAGTCGCCAGCGTCTATCGTGACGGAGTTGTTAGTGCAGCTTACCGAAACCGTAGCGCCGTCAATCGGGTTGCCTGTCGTGTCGTCAGTGTATGTTATGATGAGTGACACGTTCTCTTGATACGGTGTGGGATCCGGGCTGTCGTAGCCGAGTTGAGTTGACCGCTTGTTCACTGCTAGGTTGAAGATGTCTGAGGCATCGGCTGCGTAGTTGGAGCCAGAGTACGTCACTGTGGCATTGAGAGTGAAGACACCGTCGGACGGGAACCCTGATGTGTCAATCTCTACAACAAAGTGTCCCTCGGGCACATAGGTGACGGTGTAGTAGCCCGCCAGCCACGAGTCAAGCGTCAGTGTGCCGGTCATTCCCGTGGTGGAACCCGACACGAGGTCAGTATACACAAACTCTATTGTCACGTTGTTCCCCCACTGTGGCGGCGCGAAGGATAGGTGACCAAGCTGGGTATTCCTCAGAACAACAGTGAGCGTGAACGCCTGCCCGGAGACATCAGCGTAGTAGGGCTCGCCCGTCCAGTTGAGGACGAGATGAAGTGTGAACGTGCCTGTTGAGCCGAGGCTCGTGGTGTCGATTGTCATGGTGAAGAGCCTCTGTGCATCGTCATAGGTGAGGCTGAACACAACGTAGCCCTCGGTCAGGGTCACCACGAGAGAGCTGGAGTTGGCGATTTTCTCAGCGCTGAGGGTGTCGATATAACTGAACGTCAGGGTGGCGGTCTCCCCATATGGTGTTGATGCCACCGGTGCGTAGTCAACATAGGTCGGCCTCTCCAAGACAACTATTGTCACAGTCATGGTCTTGTTCTCGTAGAGCGGCGCCTGTCCAGCAGCCCACATGAAGTCAATCTGGAACTGGAAGCTTCCTGTGATGCCGAAGGCTGACGTATTCAGCCTAAACTCGTAGGTGCCTGGGTCGCTCGTCAGCTCAAGGATGGTGAAGTCCGACTGCGTGACCGGATGTCCTGCTGTGATGGGCGTCACGCGGACGTGAACGTAGCCATAGGTCGCGTTGGAGATCTTTGTGCCATTGACTGCATCCCAGTACACAGCAGTGAACGTCACCTCCTCGAGATAGTACTTTGCCGTGGGTGCCTGTTCTAGATAGAGGTCGGTGTCTGTCCCCAGTATTCTGACTGATGTTTCTATCGTCTGGTTGTAGTACTTGTCTACTGGCCCGACCCAGCGCACGATGATGATGAGATTTTTCCAACCAATCGTGCCCCATTGGTCCGCATCGAACGTGATGTTGTAATGGCCTGCGCCCAGAGAGGACGCAGCAACACTCCACGTGAGATGAGTCGCCGTTGGTGAAGACACCTGTATGTTAACGTTGCCAGTCGTGTTCGTTATACCTTCGCTTAGATCCGTGTCTCTGAAGTCGACGAGTACGACTACTGTGCCGGCATACGGTGTCTGTTCCACTGGCGAATCCAGAATGAACAAGGTGTTGTGCTTTCGAATCTGCACTTGAATGATGAATGTGTGGTTCTGGTAGTTGGGCCTTGTGACGTTGAACTGAACGTTGTAGAACTCTCCCTCTGGTGTGAGCGGGTCATCGTCTTCCGTGAATATCGTGATTCTGTACTCACCGGGAGCGGTTTCAATGACGGAGTAGTTCTTCTCTCCCGAGGAGTGGAACGCCGTCCAGTTGCACACTATCGAAGTGTTGGCTCCACTGATGGGCTGGTTGGAGTCTGTGTCGGTCCATGTGAGCGTGAATGAGGCCGACTCTCCGACGGGGATGGAGAGCTGGTTAGCCGAGTAAGAGATAGTGTTGTAGATCTCTCTGACCTCGACGTATATGATCATCCGTCGTTCGAGAACGAATGGCGCACGGGCCACGACCTCAACGGGGTACTCTCCAATCTGGACTCCCGTTGTGTTCAGATGGATGCGGTAGGTCCCTCCACCCTGTTCCGTGACCGTATAGGTGTTGGTCCAGTTGCATGTGACGGACGCTCCGAGAATACCTGTGCCGTTGACGTTCTCGTAGTCCACGTCAAACTCTTGGTCTATGCCAACCGCATCAGAGATTCCTGGGTACTGGGGTGACTTGATAGTGGCGTCGTAGTGGACATTGAAGACCAGCTGTTCTGCAGCGGTGTCGTATGACGTGTGGGTCCATGTCAGTGACATTGCGTACTGTCCCTTGCCGGGCAGAGTGGTTGTGTCAAGGACCTTTGTGTACTCGCCGTTGCCGCTGTCGTCGAATGTTCCGCTGCCACCAG
>CAZSTY010000251.1:0-2745 GCA_964609885.1 uncultured archaeon | reverse complement strand
GGACTATGTGAAGAGATGCACTGGGGAGCCTCAGTCAACACCGTAACCCAGTCTGCGTTTCAACTCCGGGTCGATTTTGTCAAAGACTATCTTGCATGGTGTTGGGAACTTTGGAGCTGCTTTCTCAAGCGCACGCCTCGCGACCGCGATGTGCTCCCGGTTCACTCGAATCGTGATCAGTGCCTGGCCCGGACGAATCCGTGCGGCTGAGCCAATTACCTTTCCAAATGCCTTGCGCATGCCATCTTGAACACGGTCAGCCCCTGCTCCGGAGATCATCTTGTTCTCTCTCAAGTAGTGGTAGGGCTTGACACGTATCCTGAGATGGTAGTTCTTGCGTCCTGCGTTCTTGGTCATGTGTCGGTTAGACGCAACTCGTGCCGCCTCAAGAGCCTGATGACGAATCTGGCAACGCTCAAGACCAATCAGTGAGAGCTCAACCTCAAAGTCGCCGCTCGTGTTGCCCATATCAAAGCTGACGATACGGCTTGCGGGCTGGCGATGAATGTACTTCTTTCGTACAAACGGCGGCCTGTCACAGAGCCGGTAGCAATGTCCTGGTCGCTTTCCCATTCTGTTCACCTGGTACAATCACTGATTGGTTTCGGGCCTTGAGGGCCGAGGTCAGAGTGACGCTTTGGCCTCCGAATAAAAGCATTATGGCATGGTCGACACTTGTTCGGGCCATTATTCCATAGATTGTAGAGCCCCAATGACAATGATGGGGAACACAATTGTAGCATCGCCAATTACAGTTTCAAAGCGTGACTCCTCTTGCATCTTCTGCCAAGATACGCCCTCTACTAGTGGGGCACCACCAAGGCTGCCACCCTCGGGTCGGTCAAGGGTCACCTGAACTGCAAGATCAAGGCCGCCCCTCAAAATCGTGCTGCCCATGGTGAAGTGCTTTGTGAGACCACCACCCAGCATAATGGCTCCTGTTCGCTGCGCCTCGTTCACAATACGTGCGAGTATCCGAAGGTCCTTGACAAAGTCGAGAGAAACTGGCGAGGTGGTGCTATAGGTGAATAGGTGGAATCCAAGCATAGAGTCCATGAGTCCTGGAGAGAAGATTGGAACATTGTTGATTGCCGCCTGCCGCAGTATCGATCTATCGTCGTCTAGCGTACGACCGATTCTGCTGAGGAACTCACTCGGAGCAAGACTGGTTCGTTCTTCTGGTGACAGGCTGTCCAGAAGATCATAGACTCTTCGCTCAAGCGTTTCGAAGTGTTTCTCGTGCACAAAGATATCTGCAATCCGACCCATGCCACCATGGCGGAGTTCGGAGTCGCTGGCCCCCGCAGGAACACGGGAGTGAAACCCTCCGTAAGCCTCAATGAGATCATGGACTATGTTGGCACCACTGCTGACAATAACATCGATGTGACCAACGCGAATGAGGTGGCTAATGATATGGCGAAGACCTCCTGGAACCATGGGGCCTGAGAGAGCAAGATAGGTGAGACAGTTCGAATCCTCAAACATCTGTCGGACTATGGAAACCGCCCGTCCCAGACGTCCTGCACCAAGGACCCCCACATCTTCGAATGAACGTGCGAGGTCGGCAATCGAAACGATAGCAGAAGGGTCTATGTGTTGCACACGGTGCACAGATTTCACCACATAGAGCGCCGAGGTGATAGATGATAAAGCATTCCATGGAGAAAAGGAGGGGGCGCGAGAGTAGGTCGATTTCCGGGAGGGCCTGACCTGTCTCGCGCGGACCAGTTTTGATTTCACATGTATGTCTGCCGCATCTGGATTCAGGCTTTCGGTGGGTGGTTGTGGCATCTCTCGCATGCTGGGAGCCGGGAGAGTAGGTCGAAAGTAATCCCGAATGGGAGCATGCATAAGTGTGTGACCTGCTAAGTGAAGGTATGCAGTTCGATCTCATGACAGCGCCGTACCTATTCGTAGTGTTAGCGTTCATGATTCAGATATTCTGGTTCATGCTTCAAAGGAGAGGGCAGATTGACTATGCACAGGATTTATACCATTTCCGTGGCCCAACTACGGTCTTCTCAAGATACTATGCTTGGCGAAGTAGCACAGTCGGAAAGTCTGTCATAGACGCCGGTCTGTTCAACATCGTTTCACTCGGGCTCATTGTAGTGTTTGGTGTTCTCACTGTGGGCCCCGAGGGAATGATGGAAATCTCGGCCCTAGTCGTCCTCATCGGAGTCTTCTCAGTCTTCAACGTGGGTCAAATCGCACGCAGAGTACGTGAACGTATTGAGCTTGAGAGGACCATTATCCGGAACATATCACAGTCCGTGGACAAAGTTGGGGAGGCAAGAAGACTGGTGGAGCAGCAGGTACTTACTGGCCAGAGCAGGAATCCGACTGTATGGTTTGCGTTGTTTCGCGTCGCTCAGATACAAGACCAGATAGGCTGGTCGCTGCGAGATGTGCTGTTGGAAGAACGGAATAAGATGACCACAATATGCAAAGAAACGTTTCAATCCGCTCAAGACGGGGATGCAGGCCCCTCAATCGGAGGTTGAAAGAAGTTCATGTAGCAAGTCTTAAATGTCGACCGTGGGGCGTGAACGAGAATCAAAGTGCGAGGAATCCCGAATGTCCGAGAGTGAAGTGCTCAAGGGTCGTCGAGGTGTTGTGACAAGCTACCGCAGAGGGAAGCACCTGCAGCACCCCAACCAAGTTCTACTACTGTTTGACGGAATCACCACCAGAGCGGAGGCAGCCTCGCTTATCGGCCGCAAGGTTAAGTGGGTATCAGAG
>CAZSTY010000250.1:0-2753 GCA_964609885.1 uncultured archaeon | reverse complement strand
GAAGACCTTGGTCTCGCCAGTGCAGGAGTTGATTTCTATCCGCTGCACTAGCCTCTGAATGAATGCCTTTTGTCCCAGGAAATCATCGGTCAGTAGTTCCTTCCGGAGCTGAGTGACGGCACGCGCAATTGTCGTCTTTGTCGGCAGGGTCCTCGATTCGATCTTTTCCAACGCTTCTTTGATGCTCGCAACCTGAGCCTCCAGGAACTCTACTTCCTTCTGGCGCTCCCTGATCCTGGATATCAATGCCTGTGAAGCCTCGAACGATTTCTCTGCGTGAGAGTAGAGGTTGTTCAGCGCAGTCTCGGCGGCCAATCTCCTGAGGTTTGTCACCCGAAGTTCTTCCCTCAGCGCCCGGGCACTCTCTACGAGAGAGGAATTCACGAGCTCGACGAGACGTGTGACGTTTTGCCTTGACAGGACGTGTCTCACAAGCCGTGCCACCACAGCCTGCTCGATGATTTCCTTCGGGATCCTGCGCGCGCTACAGGTTCCTCGCTTGGAGCGACCGGAGCAGAGGTAATAACGGTAGGTTCCACCGCGTCCTGTGGCCTTCTCCCCGACATAAGCCCTACCGCACAGTGCACATCTGAGCAATCCCGCGAGCAGATAATCACTGGCCGCTGCTCGGGGTGCGGTGCCGCGAGTGGGGGTTCGTGAATCCAGCATGTGCTGAACCCGCTCAAACACTGCGCGGTCAACAAGCGGAGGACAATAGTGATCGTTAAGCACCTGACCTCTCGACACATACACGCCGATGTACAACGGATTCCGGAGGACACGATAGATTCCGTTCTTGTCCCACGTTTTGCCGCGTGAAGTTTTGACCCGCCGTCGATTGAGGTCCGTGAGAATGGCCGTTACCGGCTCGCCTGAGCTATAACGGCTGAAAATTGCCTGAACAACGGGTGCCTGCGTCTCATCGGGGACGAGCTTCTTTCGGGTCTTGGGACCGTCAGGCACTTCTGTTGTTGTATACCCGAAGGGTAGCGTGCGCCCGACATAGAACCCTCGCTCGATTGCTTCTCGCATGCCACGCCTTATGTCACCCGCCATCGTGTCGGAGTAGAACTGATCGATAACCTCAATCATGCCCTCAAGCAGTCGCCCCTCGGGCGTGTCATCAACCGGCTCATTGATGGAGATAACATCAACACCATGCTTGCGCAGGAGGGACTTATAGATGATGCTATCCTTTCGGTTCCTGGCAAATCTTGAGAACTTCCAGACGAGGATCTTGGAAAACCTACCTTGGAGTGCGTCGGCGATCATCTCCTTGAACGCAGGACGCTTGTCAGTCCGTGCACTCTTCGCCTCGTCAACGTATTCCTTCACAACTTGCCAGCCATGTTGGGTGGCATAGCGGCGAAGAGCTTTCAGCTGGGCGGAGATGGAGAGGTCCACGTCCTGGGATTCGGACGAAACTCGGGCATAGAGGGCACAGACGCCAGGTTCACGCGTGCCTTTCATCTCTTTGATCCTCCCAGGCCGACAATGTCAAATGTGCTCGCCGGGTGGAATCAGCGTTTCCATCGAAACGGTACGTCTTCGAACGTCCCATGTTGCAATCCGAATGTAGCGCGCAGGCTCAGCATACTTGAGCACGTCAAAGCGCTCGTAGTCACGCAACAATCGATCAAGTGGCCGGCTCATGCCACCTGGACTGATTATCAGGGAAAGGGATGGTTTCGCAACACGGCTGTAGCCGAGCAATTGGGCTACATCTTTGAGCGCTATCGGCTTTGTTTTGCATTCGACAAACGCAAGCTCTGGAGTGCCTCTCATCAATACCATACCAAGCACATCCACCTTTATATCGTATGTCAAGTAATCATCAAAATGGTCCGCCAGCCCGCGAAGTTCTAGCCACCGGAACAATGCGATGCTCCCGGTTGCGGCCGTCACAACCTCTCCGTCAGGATACCGAGCCGTTAGGACGCTCTGGAGCCACTCGCGCACCGGGTCATACATGTCTGCCTCTCGCAGACTCATCGGACTATTCTTCCTCCTCCTCTTCGTCGAAGCCTGGCAGCTCGGGCTGCGGTTGTTCGAACCTCTGTGTACATCCGAGCCGTTTGCAGATTTGCCAGTAGGAGTCGAAGTGTCTCCCCCTTAGCTCCGGGGGCAGCCTGTCGGACCCCTCACAGGGATGTTTTGCCTTGATCTTTCGAACCTTCTTGCGGTGTGGGTCACAGAAGCGGGACTGGTGAGCACCCTTCCGTTCGATGTTGTACTGGGCGAGCTCGTCGAGTATCTCCCGCTTGAAGCTGAAGCTGAAACCTACCTTCTGGAAGTCGTCGGCGTAAATCTTGATTTGATGCTCTCTTGCCCATCCCGTGTGGTCCGCCGATACGTCGGTACACGTGGGTTCGCGAGTGTTGGGGTGACCCCACTGAATTAAGCGAACTGGTACCCCAAGGTCTTGCTGAAGTATGCGGCACACCTGGATGGGCAGCAGCCAGTTAGCGTTGTTGATCTGGATGTACACTCTGTGCAGGCCGGCTTGGTCCCTGTTGCTCAGCCGTATGTAGCCGGCGACGTCAGCAAGTCCCCGGATCATTTCGCTCTTTAGCTCCGCTGGGGCATCCATGAGGAAGTCTGGTATCGTGAATTGGCGGTAGCTTGTCTTGCCCTGCGTGAGCATCTTGAGATTTCTCCAGCCGATAGTATTCTTGCTGAACCTGGCGGTGAGTCTGACAGCGTTCTTGCTTCTCCGCTGTCGGAGCTCCACCTCGAGGAGATCGTTGATTCGC
>CAZSTY010000249.1:0-2762 GCA_964609885.1 uncultured archaeon | reverse complement strand
ACTTTCGCCTCAACTGTAGCTTACCGGGTGTCTCACTCTTGCTGACGACGTACACGTTTTGTTAACACCGAGAGGTAGGGTCTAAACTGCCCACCGAGTTTGCAGATGATGGCCGGCCCTGTCTGGACGCCTCTTTTCCCGGCGCAGTCGGAGATTGGAATGCTCTCCATGGGTGATAACTCAGATCACTGCACATGGTCTGCGAAGCATACGATACTTGCAGCGCGGTACAAGCTCTAGCGATGCACCGACCGCAGAGCGGTCAGTCTTCCAGGTTTTCCAGGAATTCTCTCAGCTTAGGATGCGAGGAATCCGAGAAGGCTATAGCCCGGCCGTGTTCTTGCCCTCCTGGCACACCCGATGTGTCACCCTGCCGGACGCTGTCTCGGCCTGGCAGAACTACACAGTCGCTGATCCATATGGTCTCCCTGCCCTGCGTAGGCATAATCCCGACGTCCAGTGTTCCGCGCGTCGGCAGAGAATCCCGGAAGAAGGCGTACATCCCGCCGACACTCAAGTCGACCGTCTGACCTTCCGTTACGGTGGACGCGCTCTGCTTCTCTCGAGCACTTACTAGAACCGCGACATTGACCCGTTTGTACCTCCGCTGATCGTTTTGCCCTATCCATAAGTCTATCAGTTCCAGTGCCTCCGGAACCTTGACCGTCGTTCGCAACTGTTCCAATGCCGAGATATATAAACGCCTAAGCTGATTCGGGTGCTTACTCAGTTCTCGCAGTAGAGTCTGAAGCACTGCGCAGGTATCTTCAGGACGGCGCGCCGTAGCCACCGCGCCGACCAGCTCATCGATGTGGGCACGATCCTTCAATTTAGCTAGCGCCTGTACGGCGGCCTCGGCCACTCCCACATTGGGGCTATCCTTGCTTAGCAGGAGGTGTTGCTTCATCTTGGTCCGTTGCTCAGCCGTGCCTGCGCGATGGAATAGGAGATCACCGCAGCGGTTGATTCGCTCCACCATCGGCGTCGTTTCGGTAGTAGGGTAGTCCAACAACTCACACAGAGCCGTCGCCTGAAGGTCGTTGGGCACCTGGGAAAGCACATCAAAGCACCCTCGGACAACTATCTCCTGTGAGTCAGACCAGTGCTCGCTGACGAACGGCAATACGATGTCCTCAATCTCACCCCGGCTGACCTGCATCACTTCTTGCTCAAGCTGGTGCAACTGGTCCGACGCAAAATCCGTACGCTGGAAGAGACAAGCGATCTTGAGGGAGCAGATCAAGCGATGAAGTGCATAACATGCCCGCCGGTGGACCCATGCGATCAACTCCTGCGCGGCGATCCTGCTACGCTCGGACTCCTCATGCCATCCCACCACAACCTTGTTTCCTGCTAGCCTACTACCCCAGAGCACGACACGACCGATCAATGTCAGCAGGAGTCCCTTTGCACCCATATCTGTGTCATCCCCCCTGTCTTCCTTCAAACGGCAACAGAAGCACGTAGCGGTTCCACCAGCTGAATGGCGAAGTCGTCAGTCTCTGCTCGCCACCATCGCACACGAGAAGCCAACTCCTCGGGCACATATAGAGGACGCGCGAAGTTATTGAAGCGCACCATGTGGAAACTAGGTTTGCAGTCCT
The DNA here is from genome assembly GCA_964609885.1 of uncultured archaeon. Taxonomy (GTDB): domain Archaea; phylum Asgardarchaeota; class Thorarchaeia; order Thorarchaeales; family Thorarchaeaceae; genus B65-G9. The sequence goes on along the minus strand of CAZSTY010000249.1, from coordinate 1,158 downwards.
TCACCACAACATCGTATCGGCGGACAGGAAGATAACCATGCCGTATCTTCTTGTTGAAGAGGTCCGCATGGGCACTAAACGCTTCCCGCAGTTCGTCCGGGATACTAGGGAGGTCAAACTGCTCGATATCACTCAATACTATCTGTGCACCTTCCACACCATAGTACCGGGTATGAGCGTGCCCAGACTGCAGAATGCTCCCGCACGCGGGTGGGAGATCGAAGCCAACTCGTGCCCCCTGGATTCCCTTGCCGGGGTGAAAAGGACCGACAGAAAACGATGTGAATGGTGTGACAGCGTGGAGTCCACCCTCTGGAGACGGGATGTCAACATGAAGCTCGAGATCTTCTGGAAAATAGATCTGAGTTGGCATGTCCACTGCCAGCGACCCGAGACATGTCGAGCCTTCGTTCTCAGATTCGCGCGACAATACACGCTCTTCGACATGCACCTTGTACGCATTGCTGAACAGTGTCAAGAAGAGGGCGGTCATCTCCGCCTTCGGGTTGAGCCAATCGTCCGCGAGCAGCCTGGGTTCGACAAACCCGCGGTGTACGATATGGCAATCGATGGGATCGGTCGACAAGTTCTCCAAGAAAAAGTCTAAGACTATGTGTTGGATTCCGCGTCTGCCAAACACAAGGGTCTCCCGAACATAGGGCACAGAAACGACTTGGTTGCCGCCGTCTGTCCAGCAGACTACGCAAAGGCTCGCAACGAGTTGGCCTACCGGCCTGGTGGGCCGTCCAAACACGCGCATGGTCTGCTCCCTCCAGCAGAGGTCTTACCTACGTACGAGAACCGTGTGTCTTTGACATCAGAGGCATAGTCACCCAGACAGTCCGTCCTATCCGGCACCGCTCTTCTGTTTGGTCCGGCACTTGGTCCGCGCATCACAGATCCGCCCGCCCCAATACGGGTGCAAGGAGAACCCGAGCAACGACTTGCTATCTGTCTCACAGATGTTCAAGGCGGAAGGATTGTCGCTGACACCGTTGGGTCAAAGCCAGCTCAGACTTCATGATCCTTGGTGACTCGCCCGTGAGCTGACCGCTTGCGATGAGCCAGTCACAGATCATGCGAGCGCCAGCAAACCCCGTACGAGTTGCAAAGATACCCTTGTCTCTCAATACTACCACGTCGGATATCCCCCCTTCT
>CAZSTY010000248.1:0-2770 GCA_964609885.1 uncultured archaeon | reverse complement strand
CTGTCACCTCTTCTCGCAGGGGCAGCATCTTCCCGACTAGACTCTGAGACAGTAGCAAGATTGGTGCCAGCCGCGCAAGGCAGTCCTCACGAGGCAGACCACTGAGGGTCTGCGCCACGGCAAGGTGGTAGTCATACTGAGTTGTGTAGTACCGGAGGCGCCAGCTCAGAATCTCAAGTAAGAGCGTCCGATAGGCGCTGCTGGGAGCAGTCTTCATCAACAGAGCGACATACTTGCCAAAGAGCTCGTCGGCGGACTGGCTGGCATCGAAGTAGAGAGCCATGGCCTGTTGATACTTCTCGTCGCGGAGCAGACGGTCGGCCTCCTCTATGGCATCCATATATTTGGACAAGATAGCCCGTGTGGAGAGTCCAAACTCCGTGATGTCCCATCACCTCCGCTCTCTGTATCTCTCCCGACTCACGGCTCCAGCCGCTCAAGTTCGACATCCAGCACTGTGTCGTGACTCTTAAGCCACTCGACAAACTGTGAGATCTGTGCTTCAAAGTCTGACTCAAAGAAGCCTTCCCATAGGCAGTACTCATCCATCGGGCAGAAACCAGTTGAATGAATCATGCTCACACCCATTCCTTTCAGAACCTTGAGGACTTGACGAGCGGACACTGCAAAGTCACTGAGGCGAAATGCTACACGCAACATGAGCACAGCCGAACCACTCACAGGAATCACACGAATGAACTTGCTCGAGGTCCCGACCAACAGAACTTGACCGCCATCGGGGACTCCCAGCACCTCCTCAAGACCGTGTAGATCAATATGCCCACCATGCACCTGAGAGACCTTGGCGATTGTCAGACTCTTCACATCTTACCACCCGTAGATTTCTCTTAGGACTCGGAGTCCCTCACTGGTCACCTCGTAGCCCGAAGAGCTCTCGCGCACCAGCCCCAGTGTCTTCAGCAAAGGAATCTTGACATCTATGCAGGTCGCAGTCACTGTACTGAACTTCATGATCTCGGCGTCGTCTGTGCACCCCTGATCGATGAGAAGCAGAATGTGGAGGCCAAGGTCCCCCACCAGATAGCGAACGGTCTCGGTCTCGAATCTACTCGTCAGTGGTTGAGGTCTGGGACTCATATTCAACAGGGAGTCATAACATTTGAACTAAAAGGTGTCTACGACGTACATCATACATACATCAGACTGGGGGAGCATGCTTCGTCTTGTATTCGTCCGTTGCCTGAACCCACGCCATGAACTCTGGTGAGGGAGGCAAAACACGATACAGATGCTCTCTCTGACTCTCTAGGCACTCCTCTCTGCGGCCCGCAAGAGAGGCCATTGTCAGGACTTGGTGGCCGGCCCCCTCAGCCACCTCAGTCGCGGGTCTCAGCCAGATGTCCCATGTGGGTGACCGCATGAGGTGATGATCAACAACCACGATTGGAGTCGCCGAAACGATGCGCAGGAGATTGCTGCGTGCAGAGTTGAGATGGGACGTGAACTTATCGATGTATGTCGGCGGGCCCCCCAGTATCACTAGGCGTGGCTCCTGTGAGAGTACATAGTCAGCGACACGACTGCTGACCGGGCCCTGAACATCCGGCACGAACATGACACACTCACTGGCGTGGCGTACTGTAGTCGCTACTACGTATCCAAGAGGTGTGTTCTCTGGGCCGTGAGGCAAGGGATCAGAGAAAGTAATCTCTGTGGAGCCGAATTCAAGAGTGAAACCATCAGCCCAGACAATCTCTTTCGCGATCCCCTTCAAGTCTCGTTCGAAGTAGTATCCTCTGCGTCGCTGAGACGCGTTGACGTGGTCGCGATAGTCCTTCGCAAGGATGGTCTTCTCATGAAACATCCTTTGGAGCTCCTCGCGTGACCCGAACGTATAGCGAAAGTCTGTGAATCCCGGTCTGATGTGGTCGTAGTGATAGTGGGACACAGAGATTATGTCCGCAGCCCGAGCCTCTGTAAAGATTCGCTCCAATGACTGCTTCAGTCGGACGTACTCAAGCGGGTGAGGCTCCTTGCCGTTTCGTCTTGAGAGAGCTGCAGATGGGTCTAGAAGAAGCCGCACATCGGGCGTCTGAATTCGAGTGCAGAGGGATCGCACGCCCATGCTCTCTGCTGCGATGGGCTCGACGTCAATGGGGCCAATTCTCACTCGCCAGCCACCCTGTAGTAGCTTAGAACGTAACGTTCGCCATCGTGTATCAGCTCGGCCTCATAAAGACCACACCTAGATGCCGAATCGCGGAAGGATTGGAACATGTGCCAGTCTGATGGCAAGAATGACTCGCGCTCTCGTTCCATCCTCTCGACCGTGAACAGCTCCAAGCTTCCCTCGCGGTTACGATCTGTGTAATCATCAATCTCAGCAGCACCCACGAATATGAGAAAGTGCCTCACAAGATTACCATTGGCGTCCAGCAGACGCTCGGAGACCACCCCGCGGTACTCGTATTGGCCTACGTGCGCAGCACCAGTTTCTTCCAAGACCTCGCGGACTGCCGCCTTAGCCACGTGCTCCCCGGGTTGGATCTTTCCCCCCACAAGACTCCAGAGACCCTCGTATGGCGGTTTCGCGCGGCGTATGAAGAGGTAACGACCACGGCACCTGAGAATGGTAATTGCGATTGGCAGTATCTCGGTCATGTTGACTCCTCTGAGTGGCCTTGTCACCACCACCTGACTGGTCGCACTTAAAACGTACTTGCGAGTGAAGTCACATGAACGTTCATAGGAGGATTCGCGGACGAGAGAGTCGGACATAAGAGGAAGTATCCTCACCCCTGAGATGCGA
>CAZSTY010000247.1:0-2777 GCA_964609885.1 uncultured archaeon | reverse complement strand
CGGTAAATGATATATGGAGCTTGTTCGAGGTAACAATACGGAAATAAGAGAAACAAGAAGGTCGTGACGCGAATGAATGAAACGATACGACAGCAGTTCGTACACTTTCTAGAAGAGGCAAAGGCGATAATCGAGCCACTCAACGAGAGGGGAATTCCCCTTAGGATTATCGGTGCACTTGCATTCTACCACCAGTGCCCTAGTCATAGAGATTTATACGAAAAGATGCAACGCGCGCCGACCGACATTGACTTTGTCGGATATTCAAAACACAGAAAGGAGATACAGAGTGTCTTGGAGTCTCGGGGGTACGAGGGTCTAGAGCGATTGAACGTACTCTTTGGGATGAAGCGGCAGATCTACCGCCACCCTGAAACCAACCTCTACATCGACATATTTTACGATGTGCTCGATATGTGTCACAAGGTCAATTTCAAGGGGAGATTAGAGTTCGATCCTCTCACCATATCTCTGACCGATCTCGTCCTAGAGAAGATGCAGATTGTTCACATCAACGAGAAAGACATCAAGGACACGATTCTCCTCTTTCTTGAACACGACCTCAGTGATGGAGACGAGTCCAAGATCAACGCCACCTACATCGCCGAGGAACTCTCTAAGGACTGGGGGTATTACTATACCGTCACGACTAACCTGAAGAAATGCAAGACATTCGCTGACAACTACGATTGGTTGACTGATGAGGACAGGCGCATCGTCAAGGATCGTATAGACAGGCTGCTCAAGATAGTAGAAGACAAGCCCAAATCGAGAAAGTGGAAGCTGAGAGCCAAGATAGGTACCAAGAAGAAGTGGTATCAGGACGTTGGTGGAGAGCGGGCTGGGTTTGTCCAGACAGGTGATTCGTGGGCGGTCAAAGGCTCACAGGTCTAGTTGGTGAATACACATGGCAAAGTTCGAACGAGTTTTCTATACATGCGACATCCACGGGTCCGAGCTGACCTTCAGGAAATTCCTCAACGCGCCGCAGATGTACGGCGTCAAGACCGTCATCATGGCAGGCGATCTGACCGGCAAGGGGTTCTCGCTGGTCGAGAAGAAGACCGATGGGACCTACGTGACTCAGATCTACAACGAGGAATGGACCGCTTCGGGCCAAGACCAACTTGAAACTCTTGAGAGGAAGCTGACGACTCTAGGTTTCTACTACGTGATCGGGACAGAAACCGACCTCGCTGACCTCAAGGATGATCCAGAGAAGCTACAGCAAGAGTATGACAGACTCGCGTTTGAGAGGATGGCTGACTGGGTGAGGCGGATAGAGGAGAAGTTCAAGCCTCTGGGAATCAAGGTATTCGTTACGCCGGGTAATGACGATCGAGAGAACATCGCAGATGCGATTGCCGTTTCCGACTACGTTGTCAATCCTGAAGGCGAGATTGTCATGCTGACTGAGTACAATGAGATGCTGTCTGATGGCCACTCGAATCCCACGCCTTGGCACACCCCTCGAGAGGTGAGCGAGGAGGAACTCGCACGGATTCTGGACAAGGAGATTTCAAAGGTCGAGCATATGGAGTCCTGCGTCTTCAACATCCACGTTCCACCCAAGGACACCCTAATAGACTCGGTCACCGACGTAGATCCCAAATCCCTGAAGAGGGACCTACGTCGTATCATAGGCGCTGGGAGCACCGCAGTACGGGAGGCAATTGAGAAGCATCAGCCCCTACTCGGACTCCATGGTCATATTCACGAGTCGCGCGGCGAGTTCAAGCTGGGCCGCACGCTCTGCCTCAATCCAGGCAGCGAGTATGCGGAGGGCATCCTTCGTGGAGTCATATGTGCGATAGATAAGAAGAAGGTTCGTGGCTATCAATTCACATCGGGTTGAGATCCCATAGGAACCAATGTAATCTATCATTGGTGATGCAACCGACTCCCACATGGTGGCCCGACATCTCGGTCTCTGACACAAGCATGTGGTCAACGTTGTAGTGTGAGTGGTACACAGTATCACGTACGTGTCGAGCCCTTAGCGTGACGCGGCACACCCCGCCGGACGGCTTGATGTTTCAAATCGTAAGACGTTCAAAAAATAGGGGCGATTTTTGTTTGTTGATTAAGATAACGGGTTAATTATCGACGAACTTTTATAGCGGTTCACTACGAATTAGTAACTACAGTACGCGAGGAGCGTATCCGTTATGGCACAACCTGAAGTGTTCATCCGAGAGAAGAGCGGTTTCACTCGGACGATGGGTTTTGCTGACGCACTAGTCTTCAACATGATTTGCATCGGCTTCTTCACGGCCAGTATTTTTTCCTACCAGCTGAGCCCCTTTGCTTTTCCTGGAGCAAACATCGCAATCACATTCCTGCTAACCATCGTACTTGCTCTACCGCTCTACCTCGTCTGGTCTTCCATGAGCTCATCCATGCCAAGAACGGGTGGTGACTACATCTACCAAAGCAGAATCGTGAGCCCCGTGGTGGCGTTTGCGGCATCATTCTCATTCACGATCTTCTGGCAGTTCTGGTATGATGCCTCATTCGCCATCCAGGTTACGATTCAGTCCATCGTTCCTCCAATCCTGAGAGCAGGCTACTTGTCCGGAGACCCTGGATTGATGCAGTTGGCATCGGCCACTGGGAGCGAACTCAGCATCTTCCTCATCACTGTGGTGGTGCTGGGCCTCGCAGCACTGGCTGCCTCCCCAGGGCTGCCGTTCTACGTCAAGCTACAGAGGGTTCTCTTTGCTCTGACGTTGATGGGAGTTGTCGTGATACTGTATCTTTACGCCACGGCAACGCCA
>CAZSTY010000246.1:0-2799 GCA_964609885.1 uncultured archaeon | reverse complement strand
TCTCTACAATGTCCTCGCGATCTGCATAGATGGCGCCTTTCCTGTCGACCATGATGATGTTTTTCGGGTCGACTCCCGCGGCAATGAGCAGATACGCGGTTCTCGTATTTGCTGCCCCCACGCCTAGCATGGCCACCTTGATGTTCTCGATGTCCTTCTTCACGACATTGAGACCGCCCAGAACACCAGCCAGCACAACAGTGGCAGTTCCCTGCGCATCATCGTGCCAGACAGGGATCTTCACCTCGGGGTCATTCCTCAGCTCCTCAAGGATCCTGTAACACTTGGGCTTGGAGATGTCCTCAAGGTTGACGCCACCAAAGCTCGGCTGGAGTATCTTCACGGTCTCGATTATCTTGTCAGGATCCTTCGTATCAAGGCAGACAGGCCAAGCGTCGACTCCGCCGAGGTACTTGAACAGGATGGCCTTTCCTTCCATCACGGGTCCCGCGGCCAACGGACCGATGTCGCCAAGTCCCAACACGCGTGTACCGTCACTGATGACGGCGACCATGTTGCCCTTGTTGGTCATCTCATAGGCCGCGTCCTCGTTGTCCTTTATCGCAAGGCACGCCTTGGCCACACCCGGCGTGTACCAGATTGCAAAGTCATCGAAGGTTCGCACGGGGGCCTTGCCAATGCTCTGAATCTTGCCCCGGTAGAACGGGTGCAGGACCAGCGCGTCCTCGCCAGGCTTCTCGGCCTTCTTCTTTAGTTCCTCAACAGTGAGTTTTTCTTCAGGCATCCTTCAGGCCTCTCTAACAGGTCTTGGACAGAGCACTCCACCTCTGTCGTGCAGGTTCGGCCGGACCCTTGGCACGATTAAAATCTATGCTTGCCACCATAGATACAACAGGGAGATGTTGCGAGTTGAATGAGAGAATAGGCGAGAGGTTCGTACGTGAGACCAAGTACTACCGCGGCAGATTGCCATCTCATAGGCTGGACTGGACAACACAGCCCCGGCCCTTCAAAGAGTATCCCAGTGCGAGGAGATATCCGTTGCCTGCTCCCGAAACTGGAAACGGGCCAGGTCTCTGGGAGGCTGTGAATAGGCGGCGGAGTATTCGTGCGTACACTAGGGAAACAATGTCCATGGGGGAACTGTCACAGATTCTTTGGGCCACACAGGGCATCACTGCTGAAGTGGGGGGCTACAGGCTTCGGGCTGCACCCTCGGCAGGGGCTCTCTACCCCATCGAGACCTACCTGTCAGTTCACCGAGTGGACGGTCTTCCAGCAGGTCTGTACCATTATGCTGTTAACGACCATGAGCTCGAACTACTCAAAGAGGGCGACTTCTCCAGAGAGGTCAGGGCGGGTGCTCTTGATCAGCAGATTGCAGAGAGGGCCGCCGTCGTGTTCATCTGGAGTGCGGTGTTTCTCAGATCGGCGTGGAAGTATCTCGACAGGGCATACAGGTACGTGTTTCTCGACGCAGGTCACGTTGCGCAGAATCTCGCATTGGCGGCCGCAGGGCTGGGTCTTGGTTCCTGCCAGATTGGGGCGCTGTATGATGATGAAATGAACAGACTTCTGGATTTGGACGGAGTGAACGAGAGCGTGATCTACATGAGCAGCGTGGGTCGCCCGCGGCGGTGAGCACCCCTCGTAGGACAACTCATCCTACGACGCTCCGATAACGATTAAAGCGGCTGAACAGGAGAGAGCCTACTGGATGGGCACCCAAAAATGAGCGAGCCTACTATCAAGGAGCATTCACTTATTCCCACTATTGCCCTCTCTACGGCGCTATGCGTCGCTGCTGTGCTCGTCGGATACGAGATTGGGAGAACGGTTCAGCCTCTCGGGCTTTCTGAACTGGTTGTGGTCTTGTTAGCCTACCTTGCCATCCCTGTTGTGATCACTACAGCGGCCTACGCCATAGGGTGGTACGGCAAGAAGCGTGCAGTGACATACGTGGCACCAACTTGGGTCTTCAGACCCACTGAGCTGACGCTGGATGAGGCCAAATCACTGGCCAAGGAATATCCCACGGCCAATGTTCGGCTCGTCGCCTACGGCCGCATGTGGTACTTCATGGTGCCTCCTGTGCTAATCCTTTTGATACTCGCCATCCCGCTGTATGCTGCGGATATCGATGCGAGTCTGTGGTCGGTGGCCCCAGCAGTGTATGCTGCTTCGCTCGGTGCAGCCACGGCCATTGCTGTATATGGCGCTTTCAGAGCAACGGCCAACGATGCGACGAATGACTTCGACCTGAGTTTCCTACGCGAAACTATCTGGCTGGGGGGCGTGCAGGCCCAAGTGCCTGGTCTCACGAGAGTGCGGGTGGGTCTTGAGGTCGCCGAGTTCGCTGGCTACAGAGTGTTCCGCGAACCACATGTGATAGCAACGGTACAGGGGATTGATGAGGAGAGCAGGATTCAGGCGTGGTCTGAGGAAGTCGGGGCTCTCAAGAGGCTGCTGGCGTATCTCGCTACTGGACACGGGCACGGTCGCATAGTGTGGTCTTGGCACGCAAGGGACCGCGACTTTTGGAAGACGACGGGTTCAGATACTTCCGGCTACTATGTCCGGCCGCCAGTGAGAACACGGGTTCGTGAGATGAGTGTGAAGGACATTGATCTCGTGACGCGCAATGCCGTTGGCCTAGTTGCATTGGAATGGTTGCAGGCGCACCCCGATGACACGACCGTTCTGGATGTCCTCAATCGCATTGGGGCGAGCCTTCCTGCGTCATCATGATATTGTTGTCGTCGAAAACTTCTAAGGCGAGGTCCCGTTTTTCCAGTCTGGGGCAACCTCATGGAAGACGGACCGGTCACCTACACCCCG
>CAZSTY010000245.1:0-2801 GCA_964609885.1 uncultured archaeon | reverse complement strand
GTTGGGCCTGATGAGCGAGTCGGTGTTGTCGTATGCTTCGCCGCTGTACGGTCGTAGGACACGGGATCTTCTGCTGGAGGCACTGCGTTACGAAGATGCCCGTCAGTTCGTCAGGTTTTCTTTCGAAGACGCACTCAAGCTCTACATGACGGTTGGAGGCATCCCTGAGTACTTGCTTCGTGCCTCCGAGTATGGCGGGCTGATGGACTTTCTACGTCGAGAGTTCTTCGACAAGACCGGCTATTTCTACAGAGAGCCATTCTATATGGTATCTCAAGACTTGAGAGAGCTGAGAACCTACTTCGCCATTCTTGATGCAATTGCTCGTGGAAATACGAGGCCCACGAGGATAGGTAACTATGTTGGCATTGAGGGACGTAGCATATACCCGTACTTGCAAGCCCTATCTCGTTTGGGTCTGGTGGAGAGAGAAACACCCATTCTAGGAGATTCTCGAGGAGGCGTGTATGTGATTCGGGACTCGATGTTTGCATTCTGGTTCTCTCTCGTATATGCGAACCGCCAAGCAATCGAGCAGGAGTCTTTCGAGCTTAGCGAAGATATGCTAACACCATATTATGGCCATATGTTCGAGCGCTTTGTCCGGCGTGAGTTCTTTCCTCGTCTGGGGCACACTACGGTGGGAAGGTGGTGGCATCGAGGTGAGGAGATTGACATTGTCAGTGTTGACGAGAAGGAGGCCAAGCTAGTTCTTGTGGAATGCAAGTGGAGTCGCCTGACCAAAAGTGAGGCGCACTCTGTGATAGCGAGGCTTCAGCATAAGGCAGAGAAGATCTCTTGGAGGAGAGAATCACGCAGAGAACTGTACGGGGTGGTCGCTCGGCGTGTGCTGGGAAAAAACGAGCTCAGACGAAACGGGTATCTGGTCTACGATCTGCGTGACATCCGCTCTGTATTTGAAGCAGTCTGAGGCCCACATGTCTGACGTGGGGCTAGTCTGATCTCCTGTCTTCCGGCACCGTCACTGAATATGCACCGAGCTCGATGTTCTTTAGCATGGTTCTCAGGCTGATACCAACGCCGAACACGTGAATCTTCTTTCTCGGTGCGATTCGAAGGAACACGGGCCTGTCGTCGGAGGTCATGATTGCAAGTTTTTCTGCGGCCTTGAGATTCTCCCTGAGCATGTACTTGGACTGGAAGCTTCGGACAGCGACGGGGTCATCGACTGGGAGTATCTCCGCCTTGCCCTGAAACTGGATGCAGTAGTCCGGGATGAACCTCAGCCAATGGTGAGGGAACGGAATAGCAAAGGACACATTGGGATTTTGTTGGATATTCCGCGTCTTCTTGTATTCAGCTCCCGTCAAGAGATAGAGCGCGAAGGGCTCGTCCTCTGGAGCAACCCCGTACATAATTCCCGTGCAGTGAGCTCTATTCTTCTTGTCCACTGTGCCGAGGACTCCGAAGATCTTCTTTCGGATTTGCTTCTCGATATAGTCAAATCCCGGGTAATTGACCATGTGCCGGAACACCTCGTGATGAGCATGTCACGGGCTCTGATATGTTGTGTGGGCTAAATCCAAGGTCCTTGTGACATGAGGGACAGGGGAGCACCGGGGACCATCTCCGGCGTCACATCTCCCAGAAGAACTTCCCCTTCGAATAGATGACCTCGTCGCCTGCTATCACTTTGCCCTCTCTCATGGTCTTGATCATGTCGACGTGAACGGCACTGTCGTTTGTCCCGTTGCATTCCTTGTATGCACGGCCCAGCGCGCAGTGGATGGTGTCACCAATCTTCTCGTCAAAGAGCATGTTGAGGGTGTATCGTTTGATTCCACGATTCGTCCCGATGGCCATCTCTCCCAGTCTTCGGGACCCCTCATCGGTCTCAATTATCGTCTTAAGTGTGTCCTCCGACTTTTCGGCCGAGAAATCGACAACCTCTCCCTTCTCGAATGTCAAGCGTACGCCCTGAATCACCCGACCTCTCTGCAGGAAGGGAATGTCAAAGTAGATCTTGCCCTCGACGGTGTCCTCAATGGGCGCGGTGAATACCTCGCCGCTTGGCAGGTTGTGTTTGCCGTCAGACGCTATCCAGATGCGCCCCTCGGTCTTTGCGTACAGGTCGGTCTCTGGACCCACGAATCGAACATCGCTGTGACTCTCCAAGCGCTCCTTGATACGGTACATCATCTTGCTCTCCTCTTTCCAATCGAGCAGGGTCGCGTCGTAGACGAAGTCTCGGTACTCTTCGAGGCTCATGTTGGCCTCCTGAGCAAGTGCGTTGCACGGGTGGACAGTGAGGCACCAGCGCTTGGACAGAGTGGCCTCTGAGATTGGCTTCATAGTCTTGCCAAGCAGAACCAGCTTCTTGGCGTCCATCCCGGCCATTGCGCGCGTGTTGCGTGGCGATCTGATATTGATGATGACATCGCACTTCTCCATCATTGCAAGATGGTGAGTGGGAAGCTCGCTGAGGGTCTTCTCGTCAGCAGCGTCAATGAATGCCTTTCCGGCGTCTTCGAGGTCCATGAGCACAATCGGGTGCGCCCCGACCCTGCCAATCTCTCTTGTGAGGGCAGTAACAAGGTCTTCGGCCTCTGGTGAGGCGCGAATCACAACCATATCGCCCCTCTTCATCTCGGTGCTCCACTCAACTATGATCTTAGCATGTTCCACAACACGAGGGTCCATCTTGTTTCAACCACGGCTAGCCGGGCCGCTGCTCCCATATATCTAAATCGAATTACTCAGCGGCGTGCTCCGAGAGTCTGCGGACTCAAGAGTTGGTTTTGTGCAAAGCCATAAATTCACATGTATCGTAATGGTAACTT
>CAZSTY010000244.1:0-2807 GCA_964609885.1 uncultured archaeon | reverse complement strand
GAGGTCAACCATCTCAGGGAGAATCACCATGTCCCGGCAGTGTGTCTTCACGACGACATCCTTACCCTTCCTCTGTGCCTTTCGGGCTGCACGGAGCTTCATGAGGAGCTTCTTCTGTCTGGGCGGGAGCCCCCTCTTCAGGGTCCTCCTCCTGTGTGACGGCAAGAGCTCTATCAGTGAGTCCATATTCATCTTTGCAAGCTCCTCGAGCTTGTAGCCCCTGTACATCGGCTCTCGTCTTGTGGACATGCAATCACCTGAGATGATACATCTGGAGTTGGCCGTAGCCACTCGTAACACGCCACACCCGGAGAAGTCTCAATTTAAGGTTAACGTCGTGTACCTCAGTCCCTGTCCTATTTCTTGTCGATCCGTGTTTCCTTTTCCTCATTCTGCTTCAGCTGTCTGACCGCGTCGCGCACCCAACCCATCATGTCCTCCAAGGCAGGATCTCTGATGAGTGCCTTCCTTGCATATTCAATTGCTGTTTCCAAGTTGCCCAACTCGTAGTTGATCTCCGCAATGTGAAGCAGGGCGAGTGGTTGCCGCTCCTCGATCTCGAGTGCCCTGTGAAAGCTCGCAAGTGCATCCTGCAACATTCCAATGCGCCTCTGACACACTCCCAAATTGAACACTGGTACCGGGTTGTCTGGGCTCATCTCAGCAGCGCGGCTCAGCAGTGCAAGTGCCTCTTTGGTTTCATCACTCGACGATGAGGGAGTTCCCTGCTTCTCCAACAGAGCAACTGCAAGTGATACCATGGCATTGACATGATTCGGTGTGTTCGATAGAATCTCTCGGAAGGCGTCTATCGCCTTCGAAATCTCTCCGTCTACGAGAAGCTGAGCAGCACGTTCGTACCTCTTGTCCTTTCGGCGAAGCAGTGGCATGTTGAACCTCGCCTTTGAGTTGCCCTGTCGCTACTCTTAAGTGGAGTGACTTCTGCAGGACGGCCCCCTGAGAGGCGAGCAAGATGGGACGGCTATTCGGAACAAACGGCGTACGCGGAGTGATCAATAAGGATCTCACTCCTGAACTTGTCATGAACCTTGGGCGTGCCATTGGTACGGTTCTTGGCCCCGGGAAAATTGCTGTGGCACGCGATGTTCGTAAGGGGGGTGAGATGTTTAGCCGCGCCGTGATTGCAGGCCTTCTGTCAACTGGATGTTCCATCGTGGATATCGGTCTGGCTCCAACGCCGTGCCTTCAATTCATGGTTCCGCGTCTGAACTGTGTCGCAGGCGTGATGATCACAGCCTCGCATAATCCGCCCGAATTCAATGGCATCAAGGTCATGGGATCCAATGGCATCGAGGTGAAGCGGGAAACCGAGGCCGAGATTGAGAGGGCATATTCCAGCGGTCAGTTTCGAGTAGTGGGATGGGACGAGATTGGTGAGGTTCATCGCGATGATACAGCCATTCGAACCTATATTGATGCAATCAAGAGTCATGTTGATGTTGACGTCATCCGTCAGCGGCGTCTTCGAGTTGTCGTCGATGGAGCCAATAGTGTAGGGTCTCTTGTCACCCCGATTCTTCTCAGAGAGCTAGGCTGCAAAGTTGTTTCTATTAACTGCCAGCTTGACGGTTCATTTCCAGGCCGAATGCCAGAGCCGACTCCCGCCAATCTGGAAACACTAAGCCAAGCAGTCCGATCGCTTGGTGCCGATCTTGGAGTGGCCCATGATGGTGATGCGGATCGTGCAACATTTGTTGATGAACACGGAAACGTACTGTGGGGTGACCAGTCCTTTGCAATCATTGCTGCACGTGTGCTCTCTCGTGCTCCCAACTCTGTGTTAGTGACGCCCGTGAGCAGCGGCAGACTGATTGAGGATGTTGCGCGTCAGGCGGGGGCTCGAATCGAATGGACCGAAGTGGGCAGCGTTGTGGTTTCACATCGCGTGGTGGAGATCGGAGCCTCTCTTGGTGGTGAGGAGAATGGTGGCGTCTTCTATCCACCGCATCAGGCGGTGCGAGATGGTGCGATGACTGCAGCACAGATGGTTGAGATTGTGGCAATCGAGAAGAAGGCTCTCTCACAGCTAGTCAGCGAGCTGCCTGTCTACTTCAGTGCAAAGACAAAGGTACGTGTTCCGCCGGAGAAGAAGATGGGCATTCTCCAGAACCTGCTCAAGATGACCGAGGGCGAGGAACGAGTGACTCTTGACGGGGTGAAAGTGTTCCGAGATGACGGGTGGGTGTTGATGCGTCCATCTGGAACTGAGCCCCTGTGGAGATGCTTTGCCGAGGCCAAGACACGTGAAGAGGCTGACCGCCTCTGTCAGTTGGGCGTGGAACTCATTCAGAAGGCAGTTGAGGGCCAACAGAAATAATCCGTCAGGACTGAACGCATAATATCGGTCTGGACGCATACAATCAGTATGGAATCGAAGGGGCGTGTTGCCCCTTCATCATCCAGTCAATGGAATGTGATGTGAACGAAGTCTACTCCTTCTTCTCCTCTTCGGCTTCGGTTTCTTCCTTCTTCTCCTCGACCGCCTCTTCGTCGAAGTCGAAGTCCTCAAGAGGCTCTGGGGCTGGCGTTGTCAACATCGTCCAGCCAATCCACATTGCGATGATGCATATCAGGACCGCCGCAAGCCAGACCGGCAAGATGACTAGAAACTCCCAGGGCGGAAGGAAGATTGTGTGAAGCAGGCTTCCAGCTGGAAATGTGGCATCCACCCAATCCTGCAAGGCTGGCCCTGTCCATGGGTTCTGGAGAAGTACCAAGCCCCACGTATAATAGATCACTACTATGAGTGCGAAGATGAATATGGGCGCACCAATGACTTTCTCTTT
>CAZSTY010000243.1:0-2834 GCA_964609885.1 uncultured archaeon | reverse complement strand
TTGCTTTTCGAGAGAAGAGGTGCTGCCCTTCCTTCTGGGCTATCATCTCAGCAGAGATTGTCCTCTTGTTCTATTTATGGGGAATCCTCTACCTTGCTGTGTTTGGTCTAATCTATGAGGTGAAGTTGTTTAGAGAGGGCATTGAGATGACAATTGGCTATGTCAATTTTTGTTACCTCTGTGCTGGTCTGGCACTTGCAGTTGTCCTGTTGATTCTGAAAGTCACTGAGACTAGGATCATTCGTCGTCTATGTGTGAGTAAGACGTGACAATTCAGCCTCTCAAGGTATGACCTGCCCGACAGTACTACACCTACACGGAAACCTAAGGACTACAATAATCCACAAATGGAAAAGAATGCCTTGCTTGACAGTCGCAATCTCGGATCTTTCACACAGAGCCCCGCAATTGGAAAACCTCAATAGCAGAGGGTATCAGCAACAGCAGGAGCGGACAGAGATGACGAACTATCTGCACGACATTCCTCCAGGCCCCAACCCACCAGAAGAGATCAACGTAGTGATTGAGGTCACGCGGGCATCAAAGAACAAGTACGAGTATGATACAAGATTCAATGTCTTCCGTCTCGACAGGGTGCTCTACACTTTTGCCCCATTTGACTATGGGTTCATTCCTCAGACGCTTGACCACGATGGTGATCCGCTCGACGTTGTCCTGTTCATCAACCAGCCAACTTTCACGTCCTGCCTTGTGCATGCGCGTCCCATTGGCATCATGGAGATGGACGACAACGGCCGCATTGATGACAAGATCATAGCCGTGTCGGTAAAAGATCCGTACTACAGAGATGTCAGGAGTCTGATTGACGTTCCACGGAGCCTGATGGAGGAGCTCAAGCACTTCTACGCGACGTACAAGATTCAAGAAGGGGGCCACACTGAGGTGCGGAAGTTCAGGGAATTGAAGGACGCCTATGAAACCATCAACAGGTGTATTGAGGACTTTAAGAAAGCCAACGTCACGCGAGAAGAACAGGGTTCGTGACACGACAGAAAGCTCTATAGCGGGCTGGTCACACGGTCAGAGGCCCTTTGAACGACAATAATACAGTCAGGTAGATTGCCTATGAACGGCGGTATTCAGTGCAGTGCGATAGTCTTCGACTTCGACGGCACACTCGCAAACAGCATGCCTTTCCTTGAGAGGATAGGCGTCAGAGTCATGATCAAGTACTATGGCATCAGTAGATCCGAGGCGACAGAGAGATACAGGGCTACAACTGGTCTACCGTTCGAGCAGCAAATAGAGATGAACTTTCCCGGCGACCCGCGAAACGGACCCGCAGTGGAAGAATTCGAGAAGCTAAAGATAGAGAAGATATACGACCAAGAGCTCTTTCCCGACACAGTTCGAACTCTGATGGAGCTTCGCGAGAAGCACATCGACATTTTCGTGTCCTCTTCGACGTTTCAAACGACCATTGAGGAGTACTTCAATCGCAGGAACCTCAGGCCGTTGTTTCGAGATATTTTGGGCTACAGGCCGGGTTTTGAGAAGGGGGCTGATCACTTTCTATACGTGCGCGACCGGCACGGCATACCCCTTGACGAGGTCGTCTTTGTAGGAGACTCGCTGAAAGACTTTGAGCGAGCCAAGGGGTATTGTAGATTCATCGCAATGGAGGGAATGTTCTCCGAGGAGGACTTCCGAAGGGTGGGACACAAGGGTGTTGTCATCAGAGAACTGTCAGCGATCCCACCAATCGTGGAACCAGTACTGCAGACGCACGTCTAGTGAGTCGCGGCTGCGGTTCCCTCGCTCACGGTGACATGTGTCCTGTTCATTCGTGCGATTGCTTCTCGAATCCTCTCTGCAAGTTCCGGGCTCACAGTCACGAGATTCTCCTCGGGGAGATCCCTCAAGACATGCAGCACCTTTTCGAGTGAATTCTGCTTCATCTGACGACAGACTGCCTTCTCGTAAGCAGGAACTATGACCTTGTCCGGATGGGCCTTCTGCAGCTGCTCAACAAGGCCTATCTCTGTGGCAATGATGAACTTCCTTGCGTCGGACTCGGCAACAATCTCGACCATTCTACCAGTGGAGCCGACGATGTCTGCTGCATCCTGCACCTCCGGAGGACACTCCGGATGAACGATGACTATCGCATCAGGGTGCTCCTCCCTAGCGAGCATGATGTGAGCAAGATCGAATTGCCTATGGACGTAGCAGTGACCCCGTGGCTCAATGTCCACGATGTTTACCCCAGTCTGCCGACGGACATGCTCCGCAAGATTGGTATCGGGTCCAAACAGAACTGTGTCCGCCCCCAGCGACTCCACGACCTCTGCGGCGTTGCTTGACGTGCATATCACGTCGCACTCAGCCTTCGTTTCAGCCGTTGTGTTTACGTACACGACCACCGGAGCATCGGGGTACTCGGACCGCTTGGCACGTATCTTCTCAGGCGTCAGCCAAGCCGCCAGAGGACAGAGCGCGTCTGGTGCAGGGATATAGACGGGGACACCACGTGCCAGAACTGCAGCCAGTTCGGCCATGAAACGAACACCGGCAAAAACGACCATGTCGTAACCTGAGACTTCCGCGGACTTCCTTGCCAGCTGAAGCGAGTCGCCCACGAAGTCTGCGATCTCCTGAATCTCAATCGGCTGATAGTTGTGGGCAAGCAACAGTGCGTTGCGTCTCTTCTTCAGTTCGATGATCTGTTTCTGAAGGTCGCTGAGGTCTGAATCCATGCGGGACCACCATCTGCCGCACGGAAGTTCCCGTTATAATGAAACTTCTACAGGCAAGTGTTGACTTCACAGGTCTGTCGCGGCAATTATTGCCGTGCTGTACGGGAACTCCCCCGC
>CAZSTY010000242.1:0-2835 GCA_964609885.1 uncultured archaeon | reverse complement strand
AAGGCCAGAACTTCTGCACGAGGGCAGAACCGTTTGGTGTTCTCCGTACAGACCCTTCTCTGTGATCTTCGCCTTGTACACTCCCACAATCCTACCTCTCAGCCGGGCTCCGAAGTAGTGATACCCCGACCGCATCTCCTCAATGATCTGCTCGGGCGCGTACATGCGTTTCTTCCGCCAAGACTCTGGATAGTCGGTCTCAAGAGGCCAGACCGTCCTGAAGAGCTCTGAGATTTCCTCCGCGTCTTCCTCGGTGAACTCGACAATCTTGATCTCTTCAGCAGGAAGCTCAGCCATGTCTCATCCCAGCGGTTCGACTTGCATATTCCATGCAACGACACACATAAACGAAATTGTCTGGGCCAGCCATGAGCTCAGCCACGTGATGCTGCCCAGTCGTAGGCCTCTTGAATGGGTGTGCATCCACCACACTTGTGACATCCTGCAGCAGTTTCGTCGGGGTTCAGCCGGTTGTCAAATAGAATCTCCCCAACACGCTTGTAGAATGCCATAGATGCATCAATCGATCCGACATAGGGTGGCACGAAATCAGCCAGCAGACTTCTGGGGGCCGGCCTGAAGGGCGTGACAACAGGCAGTACGCCGGTCTCGGCCACGTCGGCCACAAAACTCAGTGTTCGATCGATGTCTTCCCCGAGACCGTAGAGCACGAACGTGCTGACATTGCCACGGCCGAAGAAGTCGAGGGCGAAGTCCCATGCTCTACGGTACATATCAAGAGAACCGTATCTGTACTTTCCCGGGCACATCCTCTGGCGAATACTCTCATCGCCGCTCTCAATGTGCATGCCGACCGCGTCAGCGCCTGCGGCTGCCACCTCCTCGATAAACTTCAACTCAGTGGGGGGCTCAAACTGCACGCCGATTGGGAGCCGGGACACATCACGAATCGCTCGAACGAGGCCAGCAAGTCTCTTTGCTCCCGCATCTGGCGAGTCAGGTGTCCCCGTAGTTATGAGGATATTCTTGATGACGCCCTCATCCTCGGCTGCCTGTACCACCTCCGCCAACTGCTCGGGACGTTTCTCAAGCACAGTGTCACCAGAGTAGAGCGAAAAGGGAATCGTACAGAACCTGCATTGCGAACCATTGGACCAGTATCTGCACGCCTGGTACGCCGTCGTGGCCAAGGTCTCGCTACCGTGGAGGAGTGCTATCTTCCAATATGGGACACCGTCTTTCGTGATGAGATCGTAAAATCGAGGCCGAGGCACGACACGTAGCGGTATTGATTGCGCGTATAGCCACAGGTCAGGATCATCGGTGGGCTCGAGAGGCGCCGCGCCAAAGAGCTTTGCCTGCTCTCCTCGCCGAAGCGGTACGCCCACGGGCCGACCGTTTGGGATTATGAAGTACTTCGCTCCAACCGGTCCCGCCCCGCCCCTTCGTGCCGCCCACTCACCCTCGTCTACAATCGCGCCCTCTGTCAAGAGGCGGATCTTGAGGCGCAGTAGCTCTTCAGCATTCATGTTGCTCGTTCATCTCCCCCCGTTGTGCTTAATCTGTGCTGCCATTGAGGCCCTTCCCAGATGTCGCCATCTGCACGAGCTCTGGTAGGTCGATCACCTTCAGCGAGTCGCCACTCTGGGAGGCAAGCATGTTCTTGCAGAACGGGCAGGCTGTGACCAAATAGTCCGCGCCGGTCTCTACCGCCTGCCTCACACGTTCCGCGCCAATCTCTCGCGATTTCTCAGGAAAGAGCGTCCGGAGTCCTGCACCATTGCCACAACACATTGCGTTATCCCTGTTGCGCTGCATCTCCACAAGGCCATCTGCGGACAGCCGCGTTATCACCTGTCGTGGGGGCTCATAGACACCGCTGTGTCGGCCAAGGTGACAAGGGTCATGATATGTCAAACGGGCATGCAGCACCCCTTGTGGTAGATCATTCAATCTATCCGCGAGGAGCTGACTCAGATGAAGAACAGGCTTGTTGAGTTCAAGACCGTTCTCCGGATAGTCCTGTGTGAGCACCCGATAGCAGCCCGGACAGGTGACAACTATCGCCTCTGCGTCGATTGAGTTCAACACGTCCACGTTATGACGCGCTTGGGATAGGGCTAGTTCTTTGAATCCGGTTCTGAACAGCGGCGAACCGCAGCACCACTCCTCAGGCGTCACAATGACGTTGTAGCCCAGACCCGTCAGGGTTTCCGTTGTGCTCGTGAGGATGCTGGTTTCGCGGTAGGCCGCCGTACAGCCTGTGAAGTACACGATGCGCTGTCCGTCTGTTTCATCGATCGTGACCCAGTCATTTCGGTGCGCGTGCTCCTCTCCATAGGGGTTGTGACATGATTCTATTGTTTCAGCCATCTTGACAATGGCAGACGGTGCCCGCTTTTCTGCCACAATTCGTTCTCGCACAGCCTCCACTATGCTCGCGATATCGATGCCGGGCACACACCACGTTAGACAATGACTACACTCAAGACACTGATAGAGAACCTCTACAGCGCGCTCGTCTAGCGGCCTCACGCCAAGATTGTCGTAGTGGATAAGTAACGCCCGTCCGTGAGGCGTTGGCGAGTCCGATCGCCAAGCGAAGAACGTGGGGCACACATGACGACACATCTTCGGGCAGGCGGCGCACATCCGCACCTGCTCTGCAATCTCGTCAGCGTTCACTCGCGTACCCCCAGTCCCATCTTTCCGGGATTGAGAATCCCGTTCGGGTCCAGAACCTCCTTGATTCGTCTGAGAACCTCAAAGCTTGAGCCCAGTTCGTCTGCTGTGTACGTACTGCGGGTCAGGCCAATACCGTGCTGATGACTCATCGTGCCGCCTTCTCGTAGACACGCCCTGATA
This sequence comes from uncultured archaeon, assembly GCA_964609885.1. Lineage (GTDB taxonomy): Archaea > Asgardarchaeota > Thorarchaeia > Thorarchaeales > Thorarchaeaceae > B65-G9. The sequence goes on along the minus strand of CAZSTY010000242.1, from coordinate 9 downwards.
CCGGCGTCC
>CAZSTY010000241.1:0-2843 GCA_964609885.1 uncultured archaeon | reverse complement strand
GCTGGGGGTTGTCTTCCATCAATGAACCCTCTTCTGGGAAGAACGAGAATAGGTGAGTTCTTGCGCCCAGATCTTGACCGCGCTGAATCGCCATGACCATCTCCTTCTCTGTTTCACCGATGCCCACAATCAGATGGATCCCGACATTTTCGCTCCCAAAGATCTCCACGGCGTCCTCGACAGTCCTCCAATATATGTCCCATTTGTGAGGTCCACGGACACCTCTCCCGCGAAGCTTGTCGAACAGTTCTGGCGTGGCCGCGTCAATGGCGACTCCGATCTTGTCTGCGCCGGCCTCCTTGACCCGCTTCAGCCAGTCTCGATTGATGATGGTCGGCGTGATGAGAATCGAGATGCGCGGCATCACATTGCTCAGTGCGCGAACAACTTCAATGCAGTCGTCACGAGCTCTTCTGTGAGTAATCATGGACACACAGACACGCTCGACATGGGGGCATGTACCATTACTGAGTGCCTGCCTGATGTCTTCAACTGGAAAGATTGGCCAGTCAACTCTAATGAAGGAGTTGTCCGTCCACTCGGACTCGGTGTGCCGAGATCCGGATAACCCGCAGTACGCACACTTGGCATGGCACCCTTCATCGTACGTCAGAAGGATGTTGATACAGTACAGCTTTGCATCTCTGTAGAATCTTCCCGGTACCTTCCCTATGGTCATGGCCGCAGCAAGACTGGTTCGTACGTACTCAGGCGATTCCTTTCCAAGCTCTACACCGAGAGCATCCATCGACTGGCTGTTGACATTCACGGGAATCTCTCCGTTTTGAGTTGTAACCTGTGATGCCACGACGCACTTTATAGTTTAACGTAACAACATGGCGGCTCAGACGTACGCGGTCCATAATCTTGATAAGGCCCTTGTCGGTTGCGCTCCCGACCGTGATGAGAGAGAGCTGAGGCTTTTCTCTCGAATGTCTGCGGTCATTGCACTTCTCATACCCAAGCCCAAGGTGTTTGAATTGGCAAAGCGAAAGACTGACTGGCGGGACACTAACTGGTACATTGGCCTCGTGGGTTTCTGGCGTGAATACAGAAGACACCGCATGGGCGTCTTGGGGATTGCTATACTCTTCGGCTTCGTAGTGCTGGCCATCGGAGCACCGTGGTTTGTTCAATATAGCCCCTCCCCGAGCGCCAAGATTGCGCCGCCGTTCTTGGCACCAGAGTGGACGAGTGTGTTTGACCCCGGTGCCGTTAGATCTCGTGAGTACGCACCAGATCCGACATTGAGCCATGTCTACTCCGACACCGACTTGCTGCCGGTAAACGAGATTCTAATCCACGGAGCCGCGTCATATGGAACATCATCATCCTTCTCGGGGACTCATCATCTTGCGTCGGGTCCCAGTGATACCAACTACATATCGCTCACATGGCAGCACACCGCAGGTGACGAGCCGCACTTTGTTTCTCCCGTCAATGCGAACCCTGAGATGCCTGACTGTGAGGATTTTGTCTACTTCACCCAAGCATTCGAGTGGCCATACGAGCGGTTGCCCAATGACGTTAACGTCAGTTTCAGTTTTGGTGTGACCCTATCCGGAGACTTTGCTTCCAACCCTCGCGGCGGTCTCATGTTCAAGGTCTACGTGTGGCTCATCGATTCGTCCGGCAACTGGAGGATGATATATGACTCCTATCCGCCATACACGGAGACCGTCATTAACAGACGTGTTGACCTGAACTGGTTTGACATAATTGAGGCTTGGGGCGGAATGGTCGAGAAGGGTGACGGTCAAGAAGACCCGACTGACGTTCTGACGATTGCTTTCGGGCTTGCACCAACGCAGATGTTTGAGACAGAGTATGAGAACTACGACGGTTCTGTAACCGTAAAGTTCACTGATGTTAGCGTGTTCGCCTATGGACCGTACTTCGGCATTCTCGGAACAACCGACAAGGGTGCTGATGCTTGGAGTCAACTGGTGTTCGGCACAAGAATCTCTCTCATAATTGGTATCACCGCCACTCTTCTCTCGACAATCGTGGGCGTGATTGTTGGGATGACTTCAGGTTACTTCGGCGGACGCATCGACGAGATTCTGATGCGTGTGGTCGACTTCCTGCTGGTCATTCCCGGACTGCCGCTCATGATGGTACTGGCCGCGTTTCTCGGTCCAACAATTCAGAACATTATTCTGGTGATTGCAATCTTGGGATGGACTGGGACATCACGTTTGATACGGTCTCAGGTGATGGCCGAGAAGAACAAGGCGTACGTTGAGTCGGCCAGGGCCATCGGGGCATCAGACACGTACATAATCTATCGCCACATCTTGCCCAATGTCACACCGATCTTGTTTGCCGACATCACATTGGGCGTTGTGGGCGCTATTCTCTCCGAGTCGGGCCTCTCCTTCTTAGGACTGACGGATCCGAGTCAACCCAGTTGGGGCAGGATGCTCGCTGATGCCCAAGGTTCAGGCGGTTTCAGCAACGGGGCTTGGTGGGTCGTTGTCTTTCCGGGACTGATGATTACAGTCCTGTCCTTGGCATTCACCTTCGTCGGTCATACCCTGGATCAGGTACTCAATCCACGACTACGTGAACGCTAGACACACTTCGGAGGGAGTTCCTGCTCCCTCCGTTCTCTTGCTTAGTTCTCGTTCCGGTGACGTACATTCGTCGCCGCATCTCTCTCAATATACTCGATGATGTGTATCAAAGCCCATCATAACGCTTTTATTACGCGTACACGTGACAAGGCTCAATCCGATTTCGACTCGGAAGGAGATAGAGAGAATATGCTGAGCGCACGTGCGAAGAGAGTACTTGCTATCTCGCTCGTCGCCGCCTTCACAATGATGGCAATCTCCCCGATT
>CAZSTY010000240.1:0-2864 GCA_964609885.1 uncultured archaeon | reverse complement strand
GAAGCTGCAGAAGTTTGACGAGATCCCCATGGCGGGTCACATTGTCGAACCTGGCAATGCCATGGAGTACAAGACCGGTGGCTGGCGTGCCATGCGCCCCGTCCTCAATGAGGAGACCTGTCTGTGGGTGAAGAACGGCACGTGTGGCCTGTGCTGGATATTCTGTCCAGACAACGCAGTGAAGCTCATCGAGAAGGACGGCAAATACATCCACGAGTTCGACCTCGATTACTGCAAAGGCTGCGGTATCTGTGCCAACCAATGTCCGACGGACAGCATCAAGATGGAGAGTGAGTGAAATGACGGCGGTAGAGAAGATTCCTGCTGACAAGATCAAGATTGAGGGTCTGACTGGTGACGCCGCCATTGCTCATGCGCTGAAGCAGTGCGATGTCGACGTTCTCGCTGCATACCCAATCACTCCCCAGACCATTATTGTGGAGGACTTTCAGAAGTTCGTCGCCAATGGTGAGGTGAAGACGAAGGTCATTCCTGTGGAGTCGGAGCACAGTGCCATGTCGGCCTGTGTCGGTGCCGCCGCGGCGGGTGGTCGTGTGGCGACAGCGACGGCGTCAGCAGGCCTAGCTCTGATGTGGGAGATTCTATACTGTGCGGCGTCAATGAGAATGCCGATAGTCCTCGCCGTGGCGAACAGGGCTTTGAGCGCCCCGATCAACATTCACAATGACTGGAGTGACACCTACGGTGCGCGTGACTCTGGATTCATTCAGATTTACTGCCAGAGTTGCCAGGAGGCCTACGACACCACAATCATGGCATTCAAGCTGGCTGAGGATCACAGGGTCCTATTGCCGGTCATGGTCTGCATTGACGGATTCATCCTCAGTCACAACGTGGAGCGCGTCGAGATGCTGCCGGACGAGGCAGTGAGAGAGTTCCTCGGTGTGAGGGAGCCGGTTCTGCCACTCGACCCCGACAATCCAATCACCATGGGTCCGCTTGCCCTCACCGACTATTACTTTGAGATCAAGGAGGGCCAGGATCGTGCGATGTACAACGTTCCCGAGGTCTTCAAGGAGGTCGAGGAGGCCTTCAAGAAGATGACCGGCCGTGCGTACGGAATGTATGAAACGTACAGGACCGAAGACGCCGAGATCATAATCCTCACTCACAGTACGCCCGGCGGTACGGCAAAAGTCGTTGCCGATGTCCTTCGCGAGCAGGGTGAGAAGGTCGGTGTTGTGCGGCTCAGGATGTTCAGGCCGTTCCCCGTAGACGAGATAGTCAAGGAGGTCAAGCATGCCAAGGCCGTTGCGGTGTTTGAGAAGTGCCGTTCATTTGGTGCAACATGCAACCCGCTTGCCATGGAGATCAGAGCCGCGCTGTACGACCTGGATGAGAGGCCGATGGTGACAGACTTCGTGATAGGTCTTGGCGGCCGTGATGTGCCACCCACCACGATAGTGGAGGGCTACAACAAGACGAAGGAGTATCTTGCGAAGGGCAAGGCTCCGCTGTACGAGACACTGGGGGTGCGCAAGTAATGACAGTCAAACTGAAAGAGATGCTGAAGGTCCCGGAGATTCTCTCATCCGGACACAGGATGTGCGCTGGCTGTGCGGCGCCCACTATCATCAAGCTGGTCGGCATGGCTCTCCGTGGTCCGACAGTGATATGCAATGCCACGGGTTGCCTTGAGGTTGCAACCACGATCTACCCATACACTGCGTGGAAGGTGCCGTGGATTCACGTCGCCTTCGAGAACGTTGCAGCGGTGGCGTCGGGAGTCGTCGAGGCCTTCAACGCGATGAAAGAGAAGGGTCGCGGGAAGTACGACCATGTGGACGTGATTGCGATTGGTGGCGACGGTGGAACCTTCGACATAGGTTTCGGTGCCCTCAGCGGTGCGCTTGAGCGGGGCCACGACTTCGTGTACCTCGTCTACGACAACGGTGCCTACCAGAACACAGGAATTCAGAGATCCGGAGCCACCCTGCCGGGCCAGGAAACCACCACTTCTTGGGCCGGAAAGGTGGAGCCGGGCAAGAGGCAGAGGAAGAAGCCCCTTGCAGAGATCGTGGCAGCTCACAGAATACCCTATGTTGCAACGGTATCGCCCTACTACTGGCGTGACTTCATTCAGAAGTTCAGGAGGGCCCTTGAGGTCGAGGGGCCAGCATTCATCCATGCGCACTCGCCATGTCCGCGTGGGTGGAGGTCTGACACCTCGAAGTCAATCGAGCTGTCCAAGCTTGCTGTCGAGACCGGGATTCACCCGCTGTACGAAGTCTTTGATGGGACCAAGTACGTGATGTCTGGTCCCAGCAAGAGGCTGAAGGAACTCACTCCTGTGGACGAGTACTTCAAGACACAGGGACAGTTCAAGCACCTCTTCACACCACAGTGGGAGGACTTCAGGAAGAAGATCCAGGAGCAGATCCTGGAGGACTGGGATCTGCTCCGGAAGAAGTGCGGTTTCGAGTGAGCAATTGACGGGCGCTTGGGCGCCCTCTTCTCTCTTTTTCTGTAGGCCTGTTTGGCTCAGTAGGTTTCAGGTCCGGTGCGCCAGCCCTCCAGAAAAGAGATATTTGTCAAATGAACAATTGTAGGGCTTCAGGAGATTGATCTGCTCATGCCCACCCCCACTTCACACAAAGTCGGTATTGCAGTATACCTGCTGATGTATTTCGTTGCTCTTGCTCTGTTGACGATGGAGGTCTTCCGACTGTACGGCATTCTGGACCAAGAGTTCGTGATGACGCTGCTTACGAACCTTCAATCGTCAAACATGGTTGCCTACGTGCTTGTGCTTGCAATCATTCCACTCTTTTTCCTGTGGTTTGGATACATCGTGTTCTCGCAGGCCACTCCGAAGGCCACGAAGGAGATGCCGATGTGTTTCC
>CAZSTY010000239.1:0-2871 GCA_964609885.1 uncultured archaeon | reverse complement strand
TCACATTTGTTTCCGTCATCATGCCTGCTATTATGGGTTCACTGACTGCAGTCGTTGCATTCTTCTTGGGACGGGAGCTCTACAACAACACAGTTGGCCTTCTTAGTGCGCTCTTCATGGGATATCTCCCCGCTTTCATTCAGCGGACTGTTGAGGGCTTTTTCGACAACGAGTGCATTGGCGTGTTTGCAATAGTTCTCTCACTCTATCTGTTCATGCGGGCCATCAAGCGCGACTCGCTTCCGTCTGCGGTCGGTGCAGGAATCGCAGTCGGATATTTGATGGGGTCTTGGGGCGCCGCTGATTTTCTCATTGATCTTCTTGCAATGTATGCGTTCTTCATGCTGATTGGTGGACGATACAGTAGACGCCTGCTCTCATCGTACCTGATCACAGTTTCACTTGGGCTCTTTCTCGGAGGGCTTGTACCGCGTAATGGTTTTGAGAACCTCACATCGCTCTCCTACATGGCGCCCATTGCGGTTGGGGCGCTACTAGCAGGTTATGAGATTTGGACCCGTATTGAAACGTATCGCGCATCAACAGCAGCTGCTTTGGCTCCACACATGAAGCCACTGCTACTCGGTCTGATAATGCCCGTGTTAGCAGTTGGTGCCTACTTCATCTATGGCAGCACGGCCGATCTCACTATCAAGACTGCAAACTCGAATCCTGTTCTCACGATAGGTGGCAAATTCCTAACGGTCATCAATCCATTCTACCGTCTCGATCAACGAATCTTTGCGTCAGTGGCTGAACATCTTCCCAGTCCTTGGTCTAGCTTCTACAATACACTCTTGGCGCTTATCTTCTTCTTCCCGTTGGGAATGTATTTCCTCTTCAAGCGTGGCCGCGACGAAGACTGGCTGATCCTACTCTACGGTCTGACCTCAGTCTACTTCGCAGGTAGCATGATTCGTCTCGGGTTGATTCTGGCGCCTGGAGTGGCGGTCCTCTCAGCAGTCGCTGTGAATGGCATTGTTTCACCATACGCCAAGGTAGTGACTCAGAAGTCCGTCTTCGAGCGAAGAAGGTTCCGTGTTAGCACATCTCTGACATCAGAGCATGCATTCATGGCATACGGATTTCTCGCCATTGTCTTATCCACCGTGATTGTTGGTGGTGTTAACTACACCACAGCGCAGGTAGGGCGTCCCGAGTTTGCAGCGGGTGCCATCTCGAAAGGTGCTCAGTACACTGATTGGCAGACCGCCATGAACTTCATTCGGAACGTTCTTCCGCCGTCCGCCACGATTGCAAGTTGGTGGGACTACGGATATTGGATAAACAGTGCAGGTGGCGGACGAACAATTGTCGACAACTCAACACACAATCGAACGCAGATTGCTCTCATGGGATATGCGTTAATGGCACTAAATCTCACCGAGTCTTTAAGGGTATTCCGTATGTGGAATACCACACATGTGCTTGTGTACTGGGGTCACAGGGTTTCCAAATTCGGTGGCGATGACGGAAAGTGGCCTTGGATGGTACGAATTGCCGAGGACAAGTTTGGTAGTAGCCTCATCGATGATGCAACATACCTAGGCGACAATCCCGATACACCAGACACCGTTGAACGCGACTATACGCTCGATGCCTTCTTCCAGTCGACGCTGTATAAGCTGATGCTCTATGGCGAACCAAAGACTGCGCAAGAGGCACAGGCTCTGCCACAGCCGCGGCAGCAGGCCGACTCGGTGTATCTCCAGCAGGGCGACAAACGATGGGTTGACAACATCCCTGACACGCTACACGGAGCATTCAAGCAAGTGTTTGTGAGCTCAGAATACGGTCTTGTGAAGATCTACGAGATTGATTATACTATGCTTGACCAAGCTGTCAACAGGTCTCGTGCTGATTGGAAGCTCGAAAAGGACTCGCTCCAGGATGTTAAACTCGACGGCCAGATCTCGGATGACGAGGCGGGCTTCACCAGCTTCGACGTTGTGTTCGGCGGGGGATACGAGGCGACCGTGTATTCCCGTGCAAATGACACACACATCTACTTCGGAATCAAGATGGATGAGTTCGCACTGCATGACGCTCTTGGCATCCAGCTGGCACCAGTAGAATCTACGGAGCGTCCTGACATTCGCATTGTTAACTACGAGGGCCATGACTACTACGATGGTCACGTTGGTTTCGACGGCGAGTGGGCACCGGATGCTACAGGTGCGAACTCCACTGAATATGCCTACGGGTCGGGCGTTGTGGAGTTTGTCCTCCCGCTCAACTCGGATGACCCGCAGGATCTATCCATGAAGCAGGGAATGAACTATCAGATTCGACTGCTCTATTGGAGCAACGTCAACTCTGGTGAACCAACCTTTGCCTCGTCGTGGGCAACTCTGTGGGTCCCCGTCGAGCTGTACTAAGGAACGGACTGGCGACTGGGAACAACTCCCGCTCGCCACTACTCCTTATTTTTGACGCTCATGTTTGTGGACTAGGTTAATTCTCAAACGCGAGCCCGAGATGTTGCTCAATCAGCACTCATTCTCAGCTTGCGTTTTGCCCTCCTTCTGTATTCTCCATATTTGTCTTGGAGACTAAACTTCGCCGGATACGGGCTTGCAACACTCCCGCCGCATCGAGGGCACCTCTCCTCCTCAAGAGTGTACTCATGACAGACAGTACACTTGAAGAGATGTGTCAACGGCTCCAAGACTCCCCTCTATTTTCTGTTGAACTTGAACGTTCCCCCATTACTCTCTATGACCTTACTGACAGTTTCCAGTATTGAGGATAGTATCTCCTCGGCCTCACGATAGTCTGGACTGACGATTCTGAGCTTGTACCGGGGCGCACCCAGAGTATATATTTCGACTGTGGATTTCTGGTGCTTCTTCCCAATCTCCAAACCTCTTG
>CAZSTY010000238.1:0-2890 GCA_964609885.1 uncultured archaeon | reverse complement strand
CTGTCATCTTCGCTACCTATTCGTACTCGGCGCACGGTTCTTGCAATCACTCTGTCTCCTGCTGCTACGATGTTGTATAGATGCCACAGATCATCGAGCGTTTCGATCTTGAGTGTGATTCGCCCCTCTTTGGGAACTCGCTTTATGACCTTCACCGTGATGACCGGGACAACAACATGTGGTCAGAAGAAATAGCTTCCGTAGTCATCCATGTCAATAACGTGTGAACCCTTGGGTGCAAATGAGTGGTCGGGGACTCTCGACTCGCGTGCGAGTTTCTTGGCCCTTCTCACATGGTCGCGCTCTACAAGCCCTGCATCATCATGAACTGCGAGGTCGCCCGCAGATCTAACCACCCCTCCCAGTTCTCTAAGGCGAAGGGTCAATGCATCTCGCTGCCTGTCGATGGTCCTAGCCATCTCCTCCGCGACAGACAACACCTCTTCAACAGCCTCGCGTGCAAAATGTGGAATCTTGCCATCCTCAACTACAGTCTGCGCCACAAATCTTACAATCTGGTCGATGGCCTCGGGCGTCTTCTTCATCCAAGAAGACAGCATGATCTCGTAGCCGTACCCTCTGATTCGCGACCTTAACGGCGGAAGAATCGCAGAGAGGTCCTCTGGGTTTGCGGAGGCGAAGAGGACAAAGTCACACGGAACACCGTCCACTCGAACTGCTGCGCCGGAGCTATGTGGATTGTGTCCGACTATCGGGTAACGTTTCTCCTGCATAGCAGTGAGAAGATGTTTCTGCAGCGGTCCGAGCGTGGCAATCTCGTCAACGTACAGAATCCCCTCATGTGCCTCATGAATGGCTCCCGGTATTACCCGCCTGAATGCTGGGACACCCAACCCCTCGGCACTTCCATACGGGTCGTGTTTCACGTCCCCAAGCAACTCGACGGCCGTGCCGCCAGTGATGCGCACAAACCTCGGAGTGTCGATTCCAACGATGACGTGGCTCTCGGAGTTGTTAGTGTCATCATCTGTTGCAGCTGCAATCACAGTCACGCGAATTGTATCAAACGCATCCCTCTCGTAGCTCACGGTCCACGTAGCACCGTTGCGTTCCTCACGGCACTCGACTCTTGGCATCGCTCTCTCGTGTATAACATGAAGCACACGAAAGAGACCGTGGTATGAGTTCTCCCCTACCCAGTCACATCTCTTTACCGCTCCACACTCTAGACACATGCCTTGGTCGGGCGTGGAGAGAGATCCACAGGAAGGGCATCTGTACCCCATCTTGACCGCGACCTCAATGGGCAACTCTTCCGGTCGTACATAATACACATCTGAAGACCGTGTTGTCCTGTTCTGTGCGGAGGCTGGGGCATTGCGGCGTTTTACAATTGATACGCGGGGTCTGTCCGGTTGTAACGGATTATGATGGACTCTTATCTCCTCAGTGGGAGGCGGGAGAAGGGTAGCCGCCGCTTTTGCCAACAACGACTTGCCCACCCCAGGTGGGCCACACAGGAGCACATGCCTGCGTTGAACCACCGCAGACTTGACAAGTGTGACCGCATGGTTCTGGCCCACTATTCTTTCGAAGGGATCCGATGGAATCGTGACATCTGCCGTTGATGAGATGTGTTCCATGAGGTCTGTCAACACTATGGTCCCTCAACTGCGGTGTGATGTCTACAGCACCTCAGTTGAGATAATTGTGAGTAATACACTGACTGGATGGGGCTCAGTCGCCCCCCTCGGTCATAGTCTTGTCGTTTCTACACCTCATGACCGCTGTCTATCCACATCTTCGAAGGTGAGGTATCTCAGGCCTGGTGGTCGCGTTTCTATGTCTGCAACCGCTGCTCCGATGATCAATTCGACCCCCTTCTTGGCCGCTAGGTCGACTAGTCTTTGAGTGACTACCCCATCAAAGACAATCGCATTCACGCCCTCAAGGCTCTCAAGCTGCTTAGTGAGCTCAGCTACGCCGCACTCGACGATTACGTTCTTGTCCTTGTCAAAGAGAATCGCCCTGAAGGACTCACGAATCTCATCAACCTTGGATGCATATTCCTCGTCAACTTCGCGGGAGTATCTGGGTTGAGGACGAGGCCTCTTGGAGGTTGTAGCCCTCACCGGTGGTGTGACTGGTGCTGATGCAACTTCCTCTCTCTTTGGCCGTGTGGGCTTCCTCGTGGTCTTCCTCCTCTTCGGGGTGGGAGCCTTTCTATCACTCACCAATGCTAGTGCTTGGTCTGCAGGAATCTTACTCTGCAGAGCCTTCTGAATCTCCCGTTTGGTGAGTTCTTCTACTTCCTTCCCCTCTGGGGCTCTCGCTATGTAGTCGACTCTTGCCACCTGCATGAGCTCCCGAAGAATGAGGTCACCCCCTCGATCACCGTCGAGAAAGGCTATCACGGTCTTGCTCTTTCTCGTGAGATCCACGATTGACTTTGGAATGTGGGTCCCCTCAACGGCAATAGTGTTCGTTATTCCATTCTTCATGAGATTGATGACATCAGCGCGCCCCTCCACTATGATGATCTCTTCACTATCGGCAAGATCATGGCCAGCGGGGAGACTCTCCGGGCCGAACTTGACAACGGTCTTTCGGCTGGCTCGAGTCACTGCGTCAGTGATTTCCTCGGTGCCCGGGGCAACTTCTTCCTCCCAATCCTTCAGTATACTAATTGCCCTGCTCACGACTCTGCGTCTCTTGGCTCCGCGAATGGCCTCCAGCTTTTCAAGTGTGACTTTGGCCGTACAGGGACCGACCCTGTCGACAGTTTCCAAGGCAGCGGCAAGTATTGCGGTTGCGGTCTTGTTGAGTGACACAGGGATGACAATCTCTCCCTTGCTCATACCGCCCTCCGACTTTATGGCAATCTGTATCCTGCCGATTCTGCCGGTCCTCTGCAGTTCTCTGAGGTCAA
>CAZSTY010000237.1:0-2898 GCA_964609885.1 uncultured archaeon | reverse complement strand
GAGTACTTCAAAGTCGGGAAGCAGAAGCCTCCTGGTGACTTCAAGGGAATCGTTGAGTTCATTAAGATGGCTCTCTCCACTCTTATAGTCCCGTTCGGTGATGTCAACATCACAAAGCTGTACAAGTTGTGGCTAGACGAGGAGGCCATTATCGAGATTAAGGACAACCCATATGCAGCAGGGCTTCACAGTGAGGAGCCGTCATGCTATTTCTTGAAGGGTTTCATCGAGGCCATCTTGGAGTATCTCACTGACTTCAACCGTATTGAGTTCGAAACCCTCGATGTCGTTGAACAGACATGCATGGCAACTGGTGCTGATGCGTGCCGGTTCCAGATCAAGCTCACCTACCCGGCGAAGGGAACATAGTACAGTACTTCCCCGAACACAGTTCTTAAACAGAAATGGTCAGACTGTGAAACGTTGGTGGTGGTAGTGCGTCGTGCAATTGTCATCCTATCCATGGTCCTGACGCTGACGGGACTCTTCGCAGTGCTAACGCTTCCCAGTCCAGTTCACGGCGATGCTCTCATCATCCAAGACATGTCGTTCTCGGGCACGAGCCATGCCACCGCTGGTCAGGTGTTCGGTCTTCATCTGGACATAGGTACTATGAGTGCAGCACTCGGCACGGCAGGCGGTCCTGTGGTCATGTCCAGTCTGTCAGCGCTGACAATCGGCACTGTGGCCGTTGATCGAAGGAACGATCGAACACTGCGCTTGCGTGACCGCGTTGTCGTTGAGATAGCTGCCAATCCCGGCATACATCTCCGTGAGCTTCTGCGCAACATCGGATGTGCCATGGGCGCTCTCCAGTATCATCTGAAAAACCTCGAGCACGACGGCGTGATAACGGCTGTAAGAAACGGCAACTCAAAGCACTTCTTCCTGTCGGACTTCTCTCACAACGATGATGTGCTCAGACTGGCTGCAATGCTTCGCAATCCGACCATCCGCGCCATAGTCCTACAGTGTGGCGCAGCAGGTCAGGTCACTCAGGCTGACCTCAGTCGAAGCCTGTCGATTGACAAGAGTCTGGTTTCCTATTATGTCAATTCACTTCTCTCTGCTGGGTTTCTCAAGGCCATTCGCGTGTTCGGACGAGAGAAGCCGTTGACCCTGACGGAAGGAGCAGCATCTGCCCTGCAAGAATTGGGGATCGTGTTCTCATAGGCGATTGGAGAGCGGAAACCTATACCTCTATCCTTATCTTTTGCAATTCCGGCAGGTCCGAAACGATGTCACAAGTCTTGGCCTCAATCAATGTTTCTCAGGGCCGGGCACACGGATGTGTTTGTTATGTCTGAAGGTATTGACAACTCGGAGTATTCAATTGACGAACTCACTGAGGCTGATGTGGAGGAGTCTGAAGAGGTCAAGTACGCGGTCAGGCTGACGGACGTGAGCCGGGTCTATTCCATTGGCGACAGAACCATCACTGCGCTCCAGCACGTAGACCTCACAGTGAGGCCCGGCGAGTTCGTGGTTGTGAACGGCCCATCAGGGTCTGGGAAGACCACGCTATTGAACGTGATAGGTGCGATTGACTATCCCACCGAGGGACGCGTAGTTCTCATGGATGTGCCCATTGGTGACTACGACGAGTCATTTAGGGCCACCTTCAGACTGACGTATACCGGTTTCATCTTCCAGAGCTACAATCTGATCTCGACACTCACTGCTCTTGAGAATGTGATGTTTCCCATGCAGCTGTCCGATGACCCCCTAGCAGAGATCCGCGCGAGGGCACTGGCTCTTCTTGAACGGGTGGGGCTCGCAGAGAGGCGCGACCATCTGCCTTGGCAACTGAGTTCCGGCGAACAACAGAGAGTGGCGATTGCAAGAGCAATGGCAAATGATCCGCCGGTGATCTTGGCCGACGAGCCGACTGCAAACTTGGACGAGTCGAGTGCTGAGATTGTACGCCGTCTTCTTCGAGAGCTAAATGAGCAGGGCAAGACCGTCATTGTCATGACTCATGATGAGCTGATTGCACGGACCCCCGGCGCCCGCAGATTTCGTATGTCCAACGGAGTGTTGACCGAGATTGAATGAGCGCCAAGACTATGCGTCCACGGATCTGAAGCGACGCCCGTTCCGGACCACCGTTATGATTCTATCCATGACCACAGTCGTGGCCTTTACTGTATTCCTCTTTCTCTTCGCGAACACACTTCTTGACGTGACACGCTATGTCACTGGCTCCGGACTGAGGGAGTCCCTCACGGTGTTCTATGAGACCTTCATCTGGGCAACGCTGCTCCTCGTGTTGATTCTTGGTGTGGTGGTCTTCTCAAGCATGATCTCTCTTGAGATGGTGAGCCGGCGGAAGGACATAGGCCTAATGAAGGCAATAGGCACATTGATGGACACGGTCTTCGACCACTTCATGGCGCAGGCGGTCATCCTCCTGCTGGTGAGCGTGGCACTGGGCGTGAGCATCGGAACGCTGATGTATTTCGGAGGAATCCTCTGGCTCTCGTCCGTGGTTCAGGGCCTTCGATTCGACCTCAGTTTTCCCCTTATACAGATTGGATTTCTCGTGTTTGTCTATCTCTTCACAGGCTACTTTGCGGCCCAGAAACCAATCTACGATGCTGTCCACGAGCTACCCATCATTACCCTGAATCCTCGGGTCGGGACAAGGGTTCGGTCAGCAGGATACCTCGACTCATTCGGTCTGTCGTTTCGCATTGCTACAAAGGTCGCAGGTCGGCGTATTCGAGGCTCGCGTCGAACACTGCTCTCGTTGTTCCTGAGCATTGCTCTGGCCTCGATGCTTTGGGTTGGTGGTGGAATCGTTCATACGACAACGGGAAACTACATCCGCCAGTCGATGGGCACGAATGTGGTGGCCGTGGGCGACCCTGCTGTTCTGTCCCAGTACTATCAGGCCTA
>CAZSTY010000236.1:1465-2904 GCA_964609885.1 uncultured archaeon | reverse complement strand
AGGGGGAGTCCGAACCAGACCCTTCGCTCCCCCCCCAGATAGCTGTTTTTGCCCCAATGAAATGCCCAAGATGTGGTAGCAGTGCCACTGAGATAACGGGTGGCAAAGAGTTCTTCATTACCGACATCGAGGCTGAGATTGCGGACTCGTGACCAACACCGAAACAACTAGATTAGCACTGCATTCAAGATACCATCCTGACCTGGTCGACTGGTCACTCTGGCACGACCCTTCGAGGTCTTTATGATTGTGCCTCTCGTAATCACCTTTCTTCGCTGGTAGTCCATGTTCGCAGGGTTTTTCTCCACATCGAGTATCTCGGCTCTGAAAGTCTGATTCTTCTTGGGGTCTGTCACATTTGCATACTTGACTCTGAGGGCCGGCGTCTTTTTTCGTGCGCCCTTACTATCAATGATAAGTAGCTTCTGTTCTCCAATCAGAGTTTCTGTCGGAGTGCGCCCCATCTCAAACTTTCTCTTGCTTCTGAACTTCTTCAGTCGCGCTCCAGTCGGGGTGCGCTTTGATCTTCTGTGCCAGACACCCATTTTGGACTACCTCTTGAATGGTCAATGTCGCACTCTGTGGGAGCGTTTTAAATGTTGCTCAGTGGCAGCGAAGAGTCTGCCACTTGCTACTTGAAAAGCGGAATCAATAAAGATCAAGAACGCATAATGCCTGATTGTGACGAGTTTCATGAGCGGCGTGTCAGTAATAAAGAGTCCGTGGAGTGGCTATCTTGAAGAGATTGCTCAGTCTTCCAGTCGCCTAGACTTTTCGAGCCCCTTCATCAAACGTGAGGCAGTGGACACGCTAATTGACGCCCAACTGACCATGAGCGGCGTGACATCCTTCAAGTTCGCCCGTTTCCTGAGCGGCGCATCTGACATTGATGCGCTTGAGTCCCTTCTCGACAATGGGGCCACGATGTATTCTCTCGGTCCGTTACATGCGAAGGTATACGTCTTCGACGAGTGTGCGATTGTGACATCTGCCAATCTCACAAAGCCTGGCCTCTCAGACAATATTGAATACGGCATCGAGGTGACGGAGCCGAGTCTTGTAGAAACCATCAGAAGCGACCTCCAGAGCCTTTTCAAGCGAGCCAGTGTGATTGATCGCAGCTGGCTCGAATCAACAAGGTCACTGCTGGAACGCGTTTCTCCTCGCGAGAAGCTATACTATGAGCGGGCCGCTAACGATGTGATTACAGGTCGCAATATGATACTTGACTCGTTGACTGGTTGGCTGAAGGCTGTGTACTCACTGATACTTCAACTTGACAAGATGGAGTTCACTCTCGATGAAATGTATAGATTCGAATCGGTTCTAGCCAAGATGTATCCCGACAACCGGCACATAGCAGCCAAGATACGGCAGACACTCCAGTACTTACGAGACATGGGCCTGATTGAGTTTGTCGGTCGTGGGCAATACCGTCT
>CAZSTY010000236.1:0-1365 GCA_964609885.1 uncultured archaeon | reverse complement strand
AGATAGTAGTGAATCTTGCAGAATACTTTGGCATGTTTGCAGAGAAAGAGCTCCGAGAGGGCCCTTACATCTACGATGTTGTCTGGCGACGTGTTCGATCTGGAAATCCCGTGAAGGTATTTGAAGTTCAAGTGAGTGGGAGTCTAGACAGCGCGCTTGCAAAGCTGAAGCACGCGCGTGACACTTGGAACGCTGACCTCTTTCTGATTGTGACAAATGCCCGAGATGCAGAAAAGGCCGAGTTCTTACTCTCTGGCTCATTTCACGAGATTCGAAACCGACTGTTGGTGCTGAGAGATACCGAGCTTTACGAGATTCTGCTCTACAAGGCTCGTCACGGTGACATTGAGCAGCGGCTCTTGCGGTGACTCGCGCAGGACATCTCACGCAGGTGATTATCAGACCAACGATTTCACCAATCACGCGGTTCATATGTTGGAGGTGCCGCGAATAGATATAACACACAACAAGGAGCCTCAACATTTGACCCACATTGAAACTGCGCATGGTGCTGGCGGAAAGGTGATGCAGCGCCTGATTGAAGAAGTCATAATCCCCTCCTTTGGCCGGAGAAACGTTGGCCCAATCGGACTTGACCAGATGGACGATGGTGCAACGCTGGATCAAGATGCACATCTTGTCGTGTGCACTGATGCCCATACAGTCAAGCCGCTCTTCTTTCCCGGCGGCAACTTGGGAACTCTGACAGCATGTGGGACAATCAATGACTTGGCAGTCATGGGTGCTGAACCTTTTGCGATGACAAACACGGTCATCGTCGAAGAGGGCTTTGAGATTGAAACTCTGCGTGAGATACTCCAGTCACTAAACAGTGTGATTGAACCGCTGGGTGTTGCAATGGTGGCTGGTGACACGAAAGTCATGCCCCGTGGCACTCTTGACGGTATGGTGATGTCCACGACTGGGATTGGATGTGTATATCTTGACCATGTGATTACCGACAGCGGTGCGAAGGCGGGTGACGACTTGATAGTAACGGGTCCCATTGGGGACCACGGCACCACTCTCCTAGCGCATCGCGAGGGCCTTGAGTTTGAAACCTCCCTCACAAGTGATGTTGCTCCGCTGTGGGAACCAATTCGTTCTGCTCTGGACGTTGGCGGCATCCATGCTATGAAGGACCCGACTAGGGGCGGAACTGCAGTCGCGTTGAATGAGATTGCATCAAAATCGGGCGTTGAGATTGAACTATCGGAGGTGGAGATTCCTGTTCGTCCTGCAGTCCGGTCCTTATGTGAAATCCTTGGACTGGACCCTCTTCATATGAGCTGTGAGGGCACCGTTGTAGTGGCCGTGGACCATGAGATGACCGACGAATATGAGGAGGTGGAGGTGGGGGCGATC
>CAZSTY010000235.1:0-2910 GCA_964609885.1 uncultured archaeon | reverse complement strand
CACGAGGCGGGGCTATCCGATTGGGAGCGCTGTCGGGTCAGGAAGCATGATGGAGCAGAACTCTGATACTGTGGCGATGAGTGTTGCCCCACTGATCTTTGCTGTTCGTGATGCCCTATACGACTCTGAGGGGCTCGAAGTCCTCTCAATGGAATGGGAGTTGGAGCATGCTGCGGGGATGGAGATGGTGCCCGAGCAGCTGCTCATCGCAGGGGGCGGACTCGAGCATGGTGTGGGCTCGCATGTCTGTGTTCTTGGTTGGGAGAGAGGTGTGATCGACCCGTTCAAAATGGATGAGTATGTTTCGCGTGTCACAAAGAAGATTGCTGACATAGAGCTGGCCGTAGAGGCAAACGAGCTAGACTACGAGAACGCGGGTGTTGCAGTCATTCGGAAGTTCGGAGACCGACTCAACAAGGTACTCTTTGTCGATATGCTGGACAGACAGTTTCAACGGTCGTGGGACTCACTCCAGATTCGCCAGGAACACACGAAGACTCAGGCCGTCGTCACGATGGAATACCATGACGATTTCACAACAATGCCCCCCGGAATCAAGATCACTCAGCGCAAGCACATCAGGTTCATGCTTCCGGATGGCAACGAGGAGGAACTCATCGAACACTTCAAGCATAGGCTTCTCACTCCGATGGGGATTGAGACCGTTGCCGTCAAGATTCCTCAACTCGGGCAGGCGGTCCTCCGAGAACTGAACGCGTATGCCTATGCAATCGAAGAGACTGACGTGATCAAGACAGCAATTCGCTTTCTCACGGCCTTTCTCGGTGCGGATGAGCTTCCTGTGTCGCAGGCGAAGTCCCTTCAAGAACGGGCGACGGAATTCACGTCACTCATGAGAACGGCCATAGCCGCTGTGCGTGACGCAGCCAATGCACATCTCAAGTCCGGTCAGACCCTGACGCTCTCGGACCATGGCGCCCAGATCAAGAACGCCGTCCGGGCGGCTGGTCTGGAGGACATGGCAGCCCAGTTTGCCGAGGCGTTGGTGGACGATTTGGTACGTTCGCTTGAGAGGCAATTTCCGACTGACTCCGAGTTCCGGGCATGGCAGATGAGAAGTGCGGTGGTCCATTTCCTGCTATACTGTGAACGCGTAGCACAGTACTTCGGCAATGAAACGCGGCAGTACCTTCTTGTCGCATCGGCCCGTCAGGCATTCATTGCGGCCTTGCAGGAGTTCCGGGAACAGACAGTCACACCGGACATGGATGAGGTTTCCCATCTTCTCTTTGACAAGTTCTATTCAGAGCTATACGCGCAACTCAACGCCATTTTTGATAGAAAGGCCTTCGAGAAGTCATCACAGGCGACCTTTGAGGAGATCATCTCCATCATCGCACGTGAGATGATTGAGGTCTTTGGTCGAATCGATATGTGGGATCTCATCGAGTTTAGCGATGTGGCACAGATAGCGAGAACGGAGATTCAGAAGAAGTATCCCTCGGAGAACGGCGAGCCGCACCCGCGAGCCCGCGAACTCATGGAGATGCTGGATCAATTGGAAACGCTCGTTGCGGAGATAGTCCCAGACATTGCTCAGACGCTCCTCTCTCGAGCGTTCATCGCATCTGTGATTGAGCGGGTGGTGGCCGGGGCCAATCTGGTGGCCGAACTCTACGCCGAAATAGACAGATTGAAAGAGAAACCGGAAGAGTGGCGTGATGAGGCTCGGCGATGGATTCGGCTCTATGAGGCATCAGTACAGCCCTCCTCGCCTCTGTCACGGCGTTTCCTTGATTTTCAGGAACTTGTTCATGAACGTGCTGGCACAGTGGTCTCTGCAGGGTCTGTGATTGCTCGTGTGGCATTCGAGGCTGAGGCACGTCAGAAGGTGTATGATGCTCAACTTGAAGCGTGGGAGAAGGAGTGTGCAAGGATAGAGGCTGAGAATGCCCCCATCCTGGAGAGAAAGAAGAAGCGTGAAGAATTAGTTTCTCAGGCTCGCGCTGACTTCGCTCTCGAGTCCGCTGCGTACCAGAGGCAAATTCAAGAGTATCGCGAAAAGAGGGCTGCGGCTGAGTCCTCAGGAACGCTCACCGACTCGCTGGTTGAGCCCACTCCTCCCGAACCCCTTGAGAGCAGGCTTGCAGCGATTGACGCGCAGTATCCCTCTCTCGGTGAGTCCAAACCGCTCCCCCCGAAGCCTGAGCCGTCAAGGCTGCTGATCAACTATACGGAGCTTCGAGACCTGCTGAGTGAGCGAATTACAGAGATGGATGAGTCGCAGGAGGAGCTGGAGCGGCTGTTTGCTCAGCGTCTTCGTCAGATGGAGCAGGAGGCCGCAGAGATGACCGAGCGCATAACGGTGCGCTTGGGTGATGAGCTCTTCGAGTATCTGTTGGACTATGCAGTTCGACCCCTTGGACGGTTGTTCCCGCGGCCCGTCCGCGTCTACCTGCGCGACTCTGCTGACAGATCGAGGATCTACCTCGTGAGCTATGAGAACAAACCGAAGGAGCTTGTGGTAACGATAGGGGACACGGTAGTGAGGTGAGAGAGATGTCAAGTGCATGGATACTCAAGACCCCGCAGATGAGGGAGGCTGGAAAGGAGATACTCCTTCGTGAGGCCCTGGTTGCTCACATGAGGAGCACTCGTGATCGACAGATATTGGCGTCAATCGCTGGAGATGAGCGACCGCTTGAGGACCTGCTGTCGTTCTTCGCAAGTTTCTATGTGTATAACTATCAAGGCCTCCGGCTCTTTAGCCCTGACAGCGAGTCGTCAAGTCCGGACAGGAAGACGGATCTTGAGCGCGAGGAACGCAGGCAGCTTGAGTTGGAGATTCGGCAACTGCTTGGAAACACCTTCAGGGAGGAGGTGGACGTAGCAAGGCTGGTCAGCGAGTTCTTCGTCACAGTCTGTGATGAGCTCGGGCCCTCCGCTTCG
>CAZSTY010000234.1:0-2916 GCA_964609885.1 uncultured archaeon | reverse complement strand
TTGGTCCTGCTGGCGAAAAGCTGGTCAAATTCGCTGCGATAATAGTCAACAACGCACGAGCGGCGGGTAGGACCGGGATGGGTGCTGTTCTTGGTTCAAAGAATGTGAAGGCCATAGCGGTCCGCGGCCACGGTGGTGTCACGGTCGCCAGACATGATGAGTTCTACGAACTGGCAAGAGAGGCACACCGTCGGGTTCGCGAGAACCCCCAAGCGCAGCAGATGGGCATCTGGGGCACTTGGATTCTCACCGCCGTGAAGCAGGAGATTGGCGAGCTACCGACCTACAACCACAGGACCGGTGTCTTCCCGGGTTGGGAGAAGCTGAGTGGCGACTATATCCGCCCTCGGTACACGGTTTCGGACAGAGCGTGCTTTGGTTGTAGCCTCTCCTGCAAGAAAGTGAACTATGTCCGTGAGGGCCCCTTCAGAGGCACCTTTGAGGAGGGTCCCGAGTATGAGGGCCTCATGGCGTTTGGCAGCTCCCTCGGCATTGCTGACTACCCCACGACGCTGAGGGCGAACCAGATCTGCAACAAGTACGGCATGGATGTCATATCCGCGGGCGGTACGATTGCCTTTGCAATCGAAGCATTCGAGAACGGTATCATCACAGAGGAGGACACCGGCGGCATCAGCCTCAAGTGGGGCGACAGCAGCCAAGTGATCAGTCTTCTTGAGATGATTGGTCGGCGTGAGGGCTTCGGAGATCTTCTTGCAGAAGGAAGCCGCGAGGCAGCTCGTCGCCTAGGACGCGGTTCCGAGAGGTTTGCGATGCATGTGAAGGGTCTGGAGGTCTCGGGGCAGGACGGACGTACCCATCGAAGCATCGGACTCTCTCATGCCACGGCAGCCCGCGGCGCCGATCATCTCAGAAGCCTGGTGACGGTCGATCAGCTCGGATACGAGGAGGTGGCCGCCAAGAGGTGGGGCGCCGACAAGTTGCCCGAGATAATCGATCCGTACACTGAGAAGTACAAGGCCACCGCAGTCGTCGAAACAGAGAATGCCTATTGCATCCGCGACACCCTGATTGTGTGCTGGTACTCCGTTTCGTGGCCCCCAATCTTCTGGATGGAAGACTTCGCGCAGATGCTCCCGCTGGCCACGGGGATTGAAGAACTCGGTAAGGTCAACAATCTCACCAAGATAGCTGAGCGCCAGGTCACACTGAAACGAATGTTCAACATCAGGGAGGGCATAACGCGCGCGAACGATTGTCTGCCCGACAGGTTTACGAAGGAGCCGATGCCAGAGGGTCCCGGCAAGGGCCAGACAGTAGACCTCGACCCGATGCTCGACGACTACTATCGCCTGCGCGGGTGGGACATCGAGACTGGTCGTCCAACATCGGAGACCTTGCGTCGTCTGTCGCTGGAATGGACCGTCCACTAGAATCTGACGTATTCTACCCTGTGTGCGTGGCCACACGAGGGGCACGCATATTGATCAGGGCCTACCCAGTCAATGGTTTCCCAAGTCATGGGCGCTCCGCAGTTGTCACACTTGTTCTTGATGACAGGCTTGACAAACACCACGCCGGAGCCGTGCGCACTCGCTGATGTCTGCATCTCCTCCTTGCTCTCTTGGGCTTGGTATGTTTCCTGCACAGGAGCGCTCTCACTGAACGTGTACTGCGATAGTGGGTGGAGTTGGTTGACCTTTTCAAACGGCAGCAACAGCCACTCAAGCCTCTCCGGTGGAATGTCCGACCATGCTCTCATTTGCCAGACTCTGAGCAGGTGGTCTTGGCGCGGGACCTTGCCGCGTACCTCAAACTTGCCAGTTGTTGCGCGGATTCGCAGTCGGTCACCCCTTGCCTCAAAGGTCTCCACCATGTGCATCGGAAACATGTACAGCTTGCGTTTCCTTGAGTCGAACTGATAGAGCCGATAGGTCGTCAGGATGAAACTCTCGGGCCAATAGGTAAAGACCTCTTCTCCTCTGAGCCATGCGTACGTGCTATAGAAGCGTTTTGAGAACGGCCTGTGGTAGCCCACGGTACACCAGCGGTTGTACGGATGGTCGGGATGAACAAACGGCACTCCAGAGATATCACACAACTTGCGCCGTTCCCCGACAGTCAGCTCCTCGTATTCTCTGAGTGCAAAAGCGGACCTTACCTCCTCGCGACGAGGCAGTCGCCCTATGACGTTGATGATGCCATTAACGACCTTGAACATGGCAGACTTGGGCGTCAGCTTATACTCCTTCACAATATGAAGCGGAATGCTCACAGTTGTCCTTGATCCAGTGTCGTACTGGACTATGCGATAGTTGGTGATGATGTGTTCACTTCTCTGGACGAGGACTCGTTCGTTTTGCAGTGGGACAAATGTCACGGCCGACAATTCTTCTTACTCCAATTCGCGGGTTCACTTGGAAAGTCCCAGTGCAGGCCTATAAACATTGATTCGATGGCCTCTGGTTGACCTGATGCTGATCCAGTGACCAGCGCTGGTGAAGGGCGGCGGGAAACGCCGGGCCTAGCGCCGGGGAATCGAGACGTAGAGGATGTCCTCGTAGGCGAGAATACCGAATCCGGCCTCGTTCTCAAGACGAACGTGGTCGTCGTATACCTCGTTCACTCGGACATTTGGTATCTTTGCAAGTGAGTCCTTCTGCATGTATCGCAGATAGACCGTGAAGACGCGGTCAGTTGTCTTGAGTTCCTGAAAAATCTGCATCCAGTTAACCATGGCGCTGGTCCTCCAACTCACTTGACATGAGCCTTCTGCACATTTAACACTGACGATTCTCAGGGTGGTCGAGACGCACTCGGAGCGGTTCGAGACCGAGTTCTCTCATGATTGCCGAGAGCACCGCCTCCATGCTATTCTCGCCATCGTACTTGAATATGTGAGAGGTGCATCCAGAGGTGCAGTCAGAAGCGCCGAATCCTCTCGGGCCGGGCTTG
>CAZSTY010000233.1:0-2921 GCA_964609885.1 uncultured archaeon | reverse complement strand
GATGCGGGCATCTCGCACGACTCTGTTGGCGATGTCCTCGTGGCCGGCAACACGGCGGTCCATCATCTGTTCTTTGACTATCCCACAGACACTCTGCTGGAGGCACCCTACCGGGCCCAGCGGAGGGGCGCCGTGCGAGTCAGAGCTAGTGATGTCAATCTCCCATTCACCTGCGATGTGTGGTCGCCCCCCATCGTGGAGTCGTATGTGGGCTCTGACCTCGTGTCTGTGCTGGTAGAGTTAGAACACCGCCCCGTATCAAGGCCGACCCTCGTCATGGATGTGGGTGTCAATACCGAGATTGCAGTCCTAACAGACGAGAGGACATGGGTGTCTTCTGCTCCCTCTGGGCCGGCGTTTGAGGGCATGTCCATGGAATGTGGTGTTCCTGCCAAGACGGGGGCAATCACGGATGTGCGAATCGAGATTGACGGAAAAGGGGCGAACATCAAGTTCGAAACGCTCGGGGATGGCCCTCCTATCGGGATAAGTGGTTGTGGGGCCGTGTCGCTGGTCGCCGAGATGGTACGTCAGGGAATCATCACAAGGGACGGCTCGATCAGCCCGCATGCCCCAGCCGTCACTGAGGTTGGGGGCGTGAAGAGGTTCATGATTGTCCCCCCCGAGGAGTCTGCACGCGACGGTGGAATCTATCTGACTCAGGTTGACCTCCGAATGCTGCAGCTCTCCAAGGCTGCCGTTGCTGCTGCCGTGATGACTGTGCTCCGACATGCGCGACTGAGACCCGATGAGGTGCGCACCATGGTCTTGGCCGGTGCCTTCGGGGCGTGCCTGTCTCTGGATGATGCCACGGAGATTGGCCTTCTCCCGCCCCTTGTGAAGCCAGAGGTGTTGCGCGCGCCTGAGGCTGTTCTCGAAGGTCTCGACAGGATGCTGGCGGACGAGGAGGCCCGCGCGAGGGGAGAGATCTTGGCATCCAGCAGCTCATACATTGACCTCTCATCAGATGAGGAGTTTGATGCTCTCTTGGCCCGACTTCGACTGTTCACTCCACTCTCAGTAGATGAGTTCTACGCCGTCGAATGACTCGCCATTTCTGAGGCGTGAAGAGGAGAGGGGCCGCCCGTCAGCAGTCCTGACGCGGGGTACCACGATGATGTGAAAGCGTCGTAGTCTGTTCTTTGCTCTCAAGTCGTTGATTCTGAAGGCATTCTGCACGACCTTGATCTCGTCGGAAACCACGAGTGCGTCAAGATCCTCCATCTTGTCTGCTCCGCCCTCAACCGTGTATATGGGAAAGACCTCTGCCCTCTCGAGGGCGTCTTCTCTCTCCAGAAACCTGATTACGGCATCACGGCGTTCCTCAAAAGGCTGAATCTTCTCTCGGCTGGGTTTTCCCTCAAGCATCTCGTCGCTGGTGATCCCGATGGCCACTCTCTCGCCCAGACGTAGGGCTGTTCGTAGCAGATGTCTATGTCCCTCGTGCAGTCTGTCGAAGGTACCTGCGAACACAACCTTGCGATACGGCCAGCTGGCTGGCTGCTTCAATCACATTTCCCTCTTTTCCATCAGTCCGATGTCGCATAGGTCATCGACCAGCATCGAGAGCACCTTGGGATCAAGCTCGCCAAACTGGAAGCACAGCCGGTCATAGATCTCTGACAGCGAAGTCCAGTCGGGACAGAGGTTGAGCATCTCGTCTACCTTCGACATTAGCCACCTGTCCTTCTCCATGTATTCCATGTAGTCCTTCAACCGCTCTGGCTTGACCTCAAACAGGTAGCCGGGGTAGAGCGCATACTCGACCTTTCGCTTTACTTCGAGATCGAACTGGCTGGGGTCTATCTTGAGCAGGTCCTCGTCCTTTGCCTCAAGACCGATCTCAGCGCATGCACCCTCGTACGCCTTTCTCAGAATCATCATCTCTGACATGTACTGCATGTCGACACTGGTCTTCATGGCCTGAAGCAGGGCCTCCTGTTCGTGAATGAGTGACCACTCTCCGGCGAGTTTCTCCAATGTGGCCTTGCCCAGCTCTTGGGCATATCCCAGCCAGCGCATATACTTCGGGTAGACCTTCTCGGGGTCGTCGACACAACAAGAGAGGTCCTTCACACCGCGCACTGTGACCCCGCGCATCAACTCGACGGCCTCGTCGCGACAGAGTGTCATGATTATCTCTTCAATGGCGTACCGCCTGGCGGCCATAGTGAGCACGGATAGGACAAGAACTCTGACCACGTACGCCATCTGCCGGGGGTCTATCTTGTCCACTGTGTCGGCTGATGTGTGATAGAACTTGTCTGGATCTTGGTTCAGCATCACAGCCGGGATTCCGATTGTGCTGTCGGTGAACATGAAATGGTCACTGCCAGCGGAATATGGCACATACTTGAATGGCAGGGGTGCCATTGTGCCCCCGGTGGCATTATCACGCTCTCTCTCTGCCTCCTTCTCCATCCAGTAGCGTACCACGTTGTTCAGTGTGGTCGGAAGAGAGTGTGGAGTCCTGTAGAGTCGGAGTATCGAGCCAGCCTTGGCAGGGTCGGCACCCACCATGTCGGCGTTGATGACCGCGATACATCTGTCAACTATTTCACGATGCTCGTGGATTAGCCTGATTGTACCAAACCACTCAGGCACCCACACAAATCTGATAGAATACTCGGGCTGCTCGATCTTCTTATCCTTCAACAGTCGGCTGATCACTCTGAGGGTCTCCATGAGCGCGGCCGACCCTGAGGCGTTGTCGTTAGCACCTGGGTGCGGATGGCAGACATGTGCGATGAGCCATACCTCTTTCGACGGGTCCTTCCCCTCTATCAAGGCCGTCAGGACCTCTGCCTTTCCCTCTCCGAGTGCAGCGTCTATTTTGGCCCGCACCCGCACGGTCTTTCCCTCTTCAAGCCAGCGCTTGATTTTCAGGCCATCTTTCTGAGTCAGCGCGAACCCGAACCCAG
>CAZSTY010000232.1:0-2924 GCA_964609885.1 uncultured archaeon | reverse complement strand
GCGTAGGTGAAGGAGAACGTGCTCCATGTCATGGCGTATACGGTGGTACTGACGTTCCATTCGTCCACACACAAGTTCCCAAAGTAGGGGATGGCCATGTTGAACGAGAAGTAGAACGGCAGCATGCTCAGCACGAACACCCAATAGTTCCTCCCGAGCCCACGAAAAGTGATTTTCGGTCCCGAGCGGGCCTTGGCCCGGATCTCCTCACTCAGCGACTCACGAAGACCGATGAGCATCGCAAACATCGTAACAATGCCCATGCAACCTGCGACAAGGTAGAGCGTTGGCGGTTGATAACCAGCCTCGAGGATGGCGGCTGCTATCAGCGGTGCGGCCCCGTCTATGAGGAAAGCAGGCATGAAGACCATTGCAAACTTCCGTGCCGAGTCCTGTCCACCGCTCGCAACGAGGTCATCCGCTGGGAATGCTCTTGTCATGACTAGCACAAAGCTCCACCCGAACATGGTGATACCATAAGCGACGGGGATAACGGGCCACACCGGAAACGAATGGAGAAGGAGCAGACCTGCAGTCATCGGGACAAGCGCAAGCGAGATAGTCTTCTTCCTTCCCATCACGTCCGAGATGATGCCTGCAGAAGGCGATCCCGCGATGGAGCAGCCAGTCCCTGCGGTGAACGTGAGGCCCATCTGCCAAGGCTCCAAGACTGTTTCTATGTGGATGCCAAACTGCCAGTTCCACAGGCTCAGTGAGAATTGGGCCATTGCGGTGACAACGGCGAGTCTCCATAGGTTCTTGGTCAGACCCAGAAGACGAGGCCGGTCTTGAGAGTCCGAGTACGCGTCACTGCTCATGGGGCTTGCTACCTCTTGTTGCCGACTTCGAAACGGGAGTGCCCGCTCAAGTAGGTAGCGGTCGAAGCGCCCCGAAGAGAGAGACTGGGGCACTGTGGTGTTTCTCCGTCAATCAGGATTGAATGTGCATGGTTCGCGCTCCTCCCGTACAAACACTTATCCTCCTATGTTCCAATGAGTCACGAGGCGAGCACGCTTGTCAGAGATGCATGAGCTTGAGCCGGAGAAGACCACAGCCAAACGCGGATACACTCTCGGGCTGCTGGTTCTCGTGGCGGGGTTTCTTCTTGCAGTTCCTTTTGTCTTGGTCGCGCCGTTGGAACCTTTAGCAGCCGTGGCGCTAGGAGCTTACCTGATAGTTGTGATGATTGTTGGTCTCTCAATTATACTGCGCCACGCCTCCATGGCGCGGTTCGCAGAGGTTGTAGAGATGATGAACGAGCGGTTGCCAGGCCGTCCTGCTGTTTGTGACAACGCCGCGGTTGTAGACCTTTACCCGTTGTACGTCGTGCTTCCGCGCGGAGATGTGTACATGATGTACTTCATTGCAGTGACCGGAGAAATAGCGACCAACGTTGAGCCCAGTGACCCCGTGCCAACAGTCGAACGAGATTTCCCACCCGAACCTATTGAGGTGGCCGGCTATGCTGTCTACAAGAGCTCCGGGATTGTGAGATTTCTGAGAGGGGATTGCAGCCCCGTCCGTGCGCCGGGAATGATGTACGCAGTCGTGTTGTACAGAGACGATACAATCAGGAGCCTCTACACGAACTTGGCAATTCCATCCAATGAGGAGATGGCCGAGATCCTGAGTCAGCTACGCGTGGACGCTGGCATCCCGTGATGCCACTGGTCGACGAGTCGTTTACGTAACTTGTCCCAGCTTGAGGTGTGCGCCCACTCCGTGTCTATGCCAAGCAGTTGCTCGTAACTTTTAAGGTGCGGACTGCCTCATTTGGCCAGCAGACTCGTCGGAGACGCCATTGCATTGCCAATAGTTCTGAAAGAGGCAGACCTCAGGCTCAACAGAGCCGTCACATTCGAGTGGCTAAGCACGAATGGCCTAGGTGGGTATGCGTCTTCCACGATTGTGGGTCTAAACACACGAGGTTATCACGGGCTACTTGTGTGTGCTCTCAACCCGCCCGTGGATCGCTGGCTCACGCTCTCCAGACTCGATGAGGTTGTCGTGACGAGCGAGAGCGAGTACAATCTGAGCACGGAGCAGACCGAGGCTGGCGTCACACATCGCGGCTACAGGTTGTTGACGGGATTCGCTCTCAATCCCTTGCCCACAATGACCTATTGCACTGGCATGGTGACGATGAAGAAGACAGTCTTCATGCCGTACCGGCGCAACATCACTGTCGTCAACTACGAGATCTCCACGGACGAGGAGATAGTCTTCACGGTGACACCTCTCCACACGGCCCGAGACTTTCACGCTAGGCCTCCGCGTCTGGACTTCACGCCCGAATACGAAGTTATCGATGACCACTCTTACTACGCCTTCGACGAGAGGCTCAACAGTCCCTGGATGTTCTGCTACACACCGGATGCCGAATTCTCGCCATCTGAGATTCGTATCACTGAACCCCAAGTGTACCGTCGTGACAAGGCAATGGGATTGCCTCATACTGAGGAGCTGTGGATTCCTGGGGTGTTTCACACAGTGCTGTCTGCAGGGGAACACTTTCTCTCGTTCCTGTTTGCAGCCGGCCCATCTCGGAAAGACTTGGAAAAGGACCTTGGCCAGCTCACAAGAGCCAAGCGGAAGGACTTTGCACGACTCCGGTTTGACGAGCTGAGGAGGAGGAAAGTACTGAATGATCGGGCCTACGCCCTGTCAACAAAGGAGCGCGAAGAAGACATAGAGTGGTTGGTGTTCAACGCCGACTCGTTCATCGTGGACCGCGTGTCCACAAGAGCGCGGTCAGTCATTGCTGGCTATCACAATCTTGCAGACATCGGCCTAGACGCAATGATCTCTCTTCCCGGATTGACGGTGGCCATCGGGCGGTTCAATGATGCCCGAGAGATCCTCCGGACATATGCGCGGCACTCACGATACGGCCTCGTGCCAAACGACTTTCCTGACAGGGGCAT
>CAZSTY010000231.1:0-2930 GCA_964609885.1 uncultured archaeon | reverse complement strand
GGGAGTAGACCCGTCAGAGCTTGGAGCGGTCTACGTCGGCACCGAGTCCAAGCCCTATGCCGTGAAGCCCACCTCGACCATCGTGGCCGAGGCCATAGGGGCGAGCGGGGCGACGACAGGGGCGGACTTCGAGTTCGCATGCAAGGCGGGCACTGCAGCCATTCAGACCTGTATGGGCCTTGTGACATCGGGCATGATCAAGATGGGACTGGCCATAGGCGCTGACACGGCGCAGGGTCGACCCGGTGATGCCCTTGAGTATTCGGCCGCAGCAGGAGGCGCAGCGTACATAATAGGGAATGACAACCCCGTCGCCACCATCGAGGCGACAGTGTCGTTCACGACAGACACGCCCGACTTCTGGAGACGTGAGGGTGAGGACTTCCCCAGCCATGGAGCAAGATTCACTGGGGAGCCGGCCTACTTCCGCCACGTTGGAGCCGGCGCCAAGCTGCTGCTGGAAAAGACAGGAACAACAGTAGACGACTGGGACTATTTCGTCTTTCACATGCCTAACGGAAAGTTCCCTGTTGCGATGGGGCGCCAGCTGGGCGTGCCAAAAGAGAAGCTTGAGGACAGCCTAGTGGTCAGGAGAATCGGCAATACGTACTCAGGCTCCGCAATGATTGGACTTGCTCGTATCCTCGACATCGCCAAGCCGGGCGACCGCATCTTCGTGGTCTCATACGGCTCAGGCGCTGGGAGCGATGCCTTCGCCATCACGGTGGAAGAGGAGATTGAGAATCATCGCGGAGAAGTTCCCACAGTGGACGACTATATTGAGCGCAAGAAGTACGTGAACTACTCGGTGTACGCGAAGTACCGCAGAAAGATCAAGGCGCTGGCGTGAGGAGGGAGAACCATGGAGAAAGAAGTAGCAATAGTCGGAGTTGGGATGAGCAAGTTCGGCGAGTTGTGGGATAAGAGTCTCAGGGACATCACTCTCGAGGCCGGAATGTACGCGATATTCGATGCAGAAGTCAGAGGTAAAGACATCGACGGAATAGTCATTGGCAACATGAGTGCCGGCCGCTTTACGGGGCAGGAACATCTCGGTACCTTGGCCGTGGACATGGGCGGCCTAGGCAATATCCCTGCCTACAGTGTTGAGGCCGCGTGTGCAAGCGGAGGTGCTGCGGTTCGTCAGGCGTACATGGCAATAAAGTCGGGCGAACATGATGTGATGCTTGTCCTAGGCTCTGAAAAGATGAGTGACGTGAACCAGAGCGAGGCGATGAACACCGTGAGTGTCGCCAGCGACTGGGAATGGGAGGGAATGTTTGGGGCAACGTTCCCAGCCCTTTATGCGTTCATGGCAAGGAGGCACATGATGGAATACGGTACGACTGAGGAACAGCTCAGCCTCGTGACCGTGAAGAATCACAAGAACGCACAATGGAATCCCTGGGCACAGTTCCAGAGGCCTGTGCCGCTGGAGGTTGTCATGAACTCGGGGCTCGTCGCAGACCCAATACGTGTTCTCCACTCCTCACCTGTGACGGACGGTGCCGCTGGCCTAATCATGTGTTCCGCTGAGAGAGCAAAAGAGTTCACAGACACGCCCATCTGGGTTGTGGCGTCAGAACAGGCCAGCGACACACTGGCCCTACACGATAGGCGCGACATAACCACAATGGACGCTGTGGTCAAGTCCACAAGGTCAGCCCTGAAGGAGGCTGGACTTGAGATAGGAGATATCGATGTGTTCGAGCTGCACGACAGCTTCACAATCGGAGAGATAATCCTCACCGAGGACATCGGCCTGACTGAGAAGGGCAAGGGCGGAAAGCTCGTCGAAGAGGGCATGACCGAGATCGATGGCAAATACCCGGTCAATCCGTCGGGAGGACTGAAGGCGAGAGGTCATCCCGTTGGTGCCACAGGAGTGGCCCAGATCGTCGAGCTGGTACTCCAGCTTCGCGGTGACGCTGAGAAACGACAGGTCGACGGTGCAGAGAAAGCCCTCGCGGTCAACATTGGTGGGACTGGCGGGACATCCATCGTCCATATACTCGGGAGGTGAGCAGGATGGCAGAGAAAGGTGTAGCACAAGTCTGGAGAAGAATAAAGTCCGTCTACAATATCCAAGGAAACCACTGCACAACTTGTGGCACATACTACTTCCCGCCGAGACCAGTCTGTCCCAACTGCAGAAGAAAGGGCAACCTTGAGGAGTACCGCTTCAAGGGTCTTGGTAAGGTCCACACGTTCGCGATTGTCCGGCAGGCTCCTGAGGAGTTCAAGCGACAGGTACCGTACGTCATCGCGCAGATCGAGCTTGATGAGGGGCCACGGCTCACAGCACAGATTGTGAACTGCGACCCTGAGGACGTTCACATCGGAATGCGTGTTCGGGCCTGCTTCCGGAAGATTCGCGAATTCGGCCATGGCGGCATAATCGTGTACGGCTACAAGTTCGAGCCGACAATGAAAGTGACGGGACACGACTAGTTGGACCATATATCCAGCTCAGTGACCGACCGCACCGCCGGGAAGGCCACATTGCGCACGAGGGTCTTGCCAATCATGGCCTCGTGGTTCACGGAGTTGTGAACATGGCCGTGAATCACGAGGTCGGGCTTTTGTTTTGTCACAACGCTGTAGAACTTGCGACTGCCCAGCCACGGAAACGAACGCATATTCTCGCCCTCGCAGGTTTCTATGCAGGGGCTGTAGTGCATCAAGAGAATTCGCCTATCAGTCTGCGGTGCAATCTCATTTAGCAGGAAAGCAGCACGCTGGGCTCTTCGCTCAAACGTGCGCTTGACGCGTGGAATGTTCCGTCGTTGCCAGCTCGTGGGCTGGTCAAGTGATCCCTGCGTTCCAACTATGCCCACTCGCACCCCGTCAATCTTGAGAATACGTGCCTGCTCATCGAGTATGATGGCGCGGTCGCCCACCTGCGCCACTATCTCGTCACGTATCTCAGT
>CAZSTY010000230.1:0-2942 GCA_964609885.1 uncultured archaeon | reverse complement strand
GCAGGTCAGCACTGAGTGCATACTCTGACAGTTCTCGTCGACCTGGATGGTCCACGTTTCGGTGTCACCAGTTCCGGAGAGCGAGCTTGTCACGGTCTCACCGCTCGTCAGCTCATGTGTCGTGGATCCGCCGCCACCACCAGTTTCGTAATCTATCTGATCGATGGCAAAGCCCCACTTGGTGACAGAGTAGTCGGTCTTTAGACGGATTTTTATCGTGTCACCGTTGCTATATGAGGTCCAGCCACCGTTAGAGTACAGACCAGTGAGAGTGTGGAGTGTATTCCCAGCATAGTCGTACACGTACACGTAATCGTAGTTGTTCTCAACGTCAATCTTTGTGAAGTGCACACGTATCTGGGTCGCGCCCTCCTTGGTGATTGTCCAAGTGTGGTCATAGTAGTTCGAGTACGGGTGATCCGACTCGAGTACATACGACTCCACAGTTCGCGTCACGGTCACCGTTGTGCTCTCGTTTGCCGAGTCTGCACTGGGCAGAGCAGCAACCGAGTGCGGAAACATGGCCGCGACGAACATCACCAAGAAACAGGCTGATAGGATGACCAGTTTCCTGTTCATGGAAGTACCACCACGCGATCCGATCAGACGATCGGAACGATAGTGTGGTACGAAGGCAAACCTACTTAAATATCTGATGAGTCATTTGTACCAGCCCCCTGACCCAGATGGCGACCCCACAATAGGGTCACGTACGCCTATCACGACAGGAGAAAATCAGTGCGACATGCCACTGACACCCACACCAAGACAACAACCGGTGACCTTAGCAATCATGTAGCATGCGCACGGGGAAACCGAATTGTGCAGCACGTTCCCTGTGACGGGTCACCTGCAACCCTGTCAGATATCTCAAACCTTGCCCCGTACCTCTCCGCGATGTCGCGGACCTGATTGAGTCCCATCCCGCCTAGCCGCGAACCGGGGCTGAACAACCTGCTCTTGAGGGCATCTGGGATGCCGGTTCCGTTGTCTGAGATCTCAACCTCGAACCCCTCTTGGGTCGCCCTCAGACTTACCCAGATTGTGGGGTTGGACCGAGGGTTATGCGCCACTGCGTTCTCAAGGATGTTCAGGAACAATGTCTTGAGCAGACCATCGGCACGAATCACGGCCGGGCCTGTGGCAACGCGACTCTCTACTGTTGCATTTGGGTACTTTCGGGCGAACTCTGCCATCGTGTCAAGGAGTGCACCAGACAGGTCAAGCTCCTGGAGCAGTCCCCCGCTCTCATGCATCATCTGAACCGACGAAATCAGGTCGGCGCATCTCATGACCGCACTTCTGATTCCATCCACTAGCTTGTTTACTTCTTCATCTGAGGCCGCCTCGTCAATCAGCTCCGCGTTTATCATGATTGCCTGCAGGTAGTTTCGGATGTCGTGGCCCATCAGGTCCAAGTACAGTGAGGCCCGACGATCGGCGGCCTCCAACAGCTGTTCGGTACGGCGAACAGAAGAAACATCCCTCAATACCGAAACCACTCGCCGGCCGTCCTCATGAGGGCTGACACTGACATGTATCCATGCCCTTTCGTTGCCGCGAACGTATGAGAACTCGAAAGAGGCAGGGTGGCCCGAGTTCGCCACCTCGCCGATTGTCTTGACGAGTCTTGCTGCAAGGTTCTCAGGGAGCACGCAATCAAGAGGAGCACCTGGACCGCACCCCTCGGTCTTCAGGAGGTGGCCCTTTGCGTACAGCTCGGACACTTTGCCATCTGGATCCGTAACGATTATTGAGTCGATGATGGAGCGCACGAGAGTTCTGTATCGCTGCTCGCTTGCTCCAAGTGCAGCCTCGGCCTCTCGCTTGCGCCTTCGCTCTTCAGCCTCTGCAATCTCCCTTCGTATCACCGGAGCAAGACGGGCAAGATTGTCCTTCATGATGTAGTCATGAACTCCGCGACGCATGAGCTCCACAGCGACAGCATCAGCAATGGTGCCAGACACTATGATGAAGGGGAGGTCACGGCCGGACTCGCGTACCATGTCGAAGGCGGCCTCTGCGGAGAATCCCGGCATCTTGTAGTCACACAGAATCACATCCCAATCGCCCGTTTCCAGCGCACACTTCATCTCCGGCGCACTAGAAACCACTGTCGCATCGGGGGCGAACCCGTTTCTCTCCAGACTACGCAGGATCAACAGAACGTCGTCCTCCGAGTCCTCCACAAGAAGGACCTTGATCCTACGCAATGTTCACAACCCCCGGTCCGGAGCCACATTGAGCAACAGCCAGTACGTGCTGAGTGTCTTTACACTCTCGGCAAACTCATCGAATGACACCGGCTTTTGCACGTAGCTGTTTGCACCCAAACTGTAGCTCTCAAGCACGTCACGCTCTTCCCGAGACGATGTGAGGACAACGACCGGCAGAAGACGCAGACGCTCGTCAGAACGTAGCTCTTTAAGAAACTCGAGACCGTTCATACGCGGCATGTTGAGGTCAAGCAAGACAACCGCAGGTAAGTCATCAGGGGTCTTGTCCTTGTAGGGTCCCTCACCGCGCAGATATAGCAGCGCCTCCTCACCATCTCGAGCTACGACAAGTTCATTGGCGACCTTGGCCTTTTCCAATGCCCTCTTGGTCAAGACAATGTCGTCTTCGCTGTCTTCGACGAGAAGAATCTTCGAGCGGTTCACCTCGTCTTCACCTTCCCCCGCGGCAGACTGAAGTACACCGTCGCACCACGGCCAGCCTGACCCTCGGCCCACACCCGGCCGCCATGTTTGTCGATTATGCGCTTGACGGTGGCCAGACCGATGCCCGACCCCTCGAACTGGTCAGCAGCATGTAGTCGTTGAAACGGCTTGAAGAGTCTATCGGCATATGTCATGTCAAACCCAGCACCGTTGTCACGGACATAGAATACCAGCTCGTCGTTCGTGTGCTGCGAGCCCATCTCTATGATGGCATGTGGAGTG
>CAZSTY010000229.1:0-2972 GCA_964609885.1 uncultured archaeon | reverse complement strand
AGTCTTGATGAGAACCTTCGGAGATTTTTTGCTAAGGCCGAGGAGCTCTGGCTATCTGGGAAGAAGCAGGCTCACCCAATCTCATGGGCGAAGGCGATAGTCTACGACTGGCTTGAGAGCGAAGATGATGAGGACGACGATGAAGAGGATGACATGCAGGATGTCGAGTTTGTGACTATGACCTACGAGGAGTGGAAGAGGATGCTCAGTGGGGAGTATGAACCGGAGGTGGGTGCCGGAGAAGATGAAATTATGCTCATACAGATGCCTTACGAAGAGTGGGAGAAGATACGGTGGGAGGAAGAGCGAGGCATGCCGTGGACCGATGACAAGCGAATCACCATGAACTGGAACAAGAAGCAGGGAACATGGAGTGCCCGATACCATCTTCGAAACCTCAGAGCCCCGTCGAACACGAAGGAGCCAGAGAGCAATGAGGCCGATGAAGAAGAAAAGAAGCAGAGCCCACTAGAGCCCAAGACCATTGAGATTCCCGGTATGAACGGCGACTGGGAGTTGTCCGAGCCAGACTATGCTGAGGATGCCGGACCCGAATGGGTGGCGTTTCGTGACTAGCTACACGAACATGGTTGTCCTAGAAGTCGGTTTCCAGTAACTACTTAGGCCGTCTTCATGAGTCCGTGGGTGGTGGAGCATCGAATGCCAGTCGACAGGTCAAGAGTGGTTCGCCTAGCAAGGGATCTTATTGCCACTGACTCTCAGAGTCCACCAGGTCGGGAGGCGGAGGTTGCCAGCGTGCTGAGGGACCACCTCGAAGCGCATGGTATAGCCTGCATCTTGGTAGGTCCCAAGGACCGCCCCAATCTTCTCTTCTATTCACATGAGGGTAGGAAGGGGCCGCTGGTCATTCACGGCCACATGGACACCGTACCGGTCGGGCCGCGTGAGAACTGGTTGCATGATCCATTCGATGGCGAGATTGTTGACGGTAGGCTGTATGGGCGGGGTGCCTGTGACATGAAGGGTCCGCTCGCGGCTCTTGCTGAAACACTGATTCTGTACACTGAAGAGAAACATGAGGTCCCACTCCTCATGCTTGCAACCTCGGATGAGGAGAGTGGCTGCTCGGGTGCAGAGGAGGTGGCACGGAGTGGCATTCTGAGCGGGGTCAAGTACGGTATCTGTGCTGAGCCCACCAATCTTAGGGTTCTCGTGGGCGAGAAGGGTATGCTATGGGTCCGTGTTGTTGCGAGAGGGAAGTCGGCACACGGTTCTCGCCCTCATGAGGGCGTCAACGCCATAGAGCTATGTATGCGTGCACTGGATGTGTTGACTCATGCGGAGTACTCCTTTGAGGAAACGGAGTTCATGGGACGTCCAACCATCAACGTCGGCAGGATTGAGGGCGGAGTGAAGATCAATGTGGTACCTGACCAGTGCAAGGCAGAGATTGACATGCGGCTAGTGAAGGGTCAAGGGATTGAGTCCACAATCGAGGCCATGAGGGATCACTTGCAGGCTGCCGGACTCAGTCCGAATGTTGCTGTTGAGTACATCCACGGGAAACCTGCCGTGATAACTCCGCCTAGCTCCGAGATTGTGACCGGTGTTCGAGATGCCGTGGAGGCAGTGGCTGGGGTCAAGAGTGCTCTTGTTGCCGCGCCCTACGGGACTGACTGTTCGGTCCTACAACCGAAGATTGGGATCACGAATGTCATTTGCGGGCCTGGATCCATTGAACAGGCACATCAGCCTGATGAATTCGTCAGACTAGATCAGCTGTTTCAGGCGGTGGATGTGTATCTCGCAGCGGCAAGGGCGATTGCCAAGGCCTACCGATAGCAACTATCTTCGTCTTGATGCGCACTTCTTGGCGATCAAACACGCGAAGGCTCCCGCTCCAACGCCGTTGCCTATGTTGACAACTGCAAGGCCAGGCGAACAAGACTGAAGCATTGATGCGAGTGCAGTTTCGCCTCTTCCTCGAAATCCGTAGCCAACAGGCACAGGCACACCAATGACGGGAATGTCCACTAGTGCTGCTACGACAGTGGGTAGTGCTCCCTCCATCCCCGCAAGTACAACGATGGCAGCCACATCCTCACGTATGATTGTCTGTAGCGGTTCTATCAGCCTGTGAATTCCCGCGACGCCCACATCGCGAAACACGATGCTGTCGACGCCTGAGACGTAGGCCACAGCCTCGACCTCATTGGCGAACGGAATATCAGATGTGCCAGCTGTGATAATTGCAATCTTCTCGTCAACCACGTCGGGCGACCAGTCCATTGAGCTGACCACCGCGGTATTGTGGTCCTCCGCCTCCCAGACTTTGAGGTGATGGTCTTTGAATTCAGTGCGAAGGGCAGCCAGTTTCTTGTTGTCAATCCTTGTGATGAGGGCGAATCCCGCCTCCTCTATAATCTTGCGCGTGACTTGGACAATGACTGTGGGGCTTTTGCCTTCGCCATAGACTATCTCAGGTATGCCACTGCGGTCTGCTCGCTCGCCATCAATCACAGCTATGTCGCCAATCTCGCCCATCGTCCACGCACGGAGCTCTCTGTCTGCCTCCTCGATGCCAATGCGTCCGGCTGCGAGGTCTTCGAGGATCTTCCTTCTGTTGCCCATGGCGCATCACTGCTCCGGCGCTCTGATGTTGCGCCCTTGATTAACCTTGACATCTGTTTCCAACTCTCGCGGCTTTTATAAGCCCGGTCCATGACGACGTATCCGGAGGCTCTCAGAAAGATGGCGTCGGGGGTGCATAATGTTCGCTTCCCTCTGACAAGAACAGCCTCAAACTACGGCATGGGAGCCTAACTGCACAAGCAAATCATATGGGGCACATGTGCTCCAAAGGGGAGCACTTCACGGAGGTCTAGTTGATGCCACTCTTCAGACGCGGCAAGAAGGCAGCACATCCTGCTCTCAAGCAGATGAAGAAGATGATGAAGGCTCTTGAGAAAGGGAAGAGGCTGCCCGACTTGGAGGTTCGTTCTCGGCAAGAG
>CAZSTY010000228.1:0-3034 GCA_964609885.1 uncultured archaeon | reverse complement strand
TCGAAACAGGTTCGAGGCCCTTCATCTCGTGGAGCTCGATGCTGGGACTGCGATACAGGCTGAGGTAGTCGCAGGGGGCAACGAGCCGTCAATCAATGTGGGAGCCCTCAGAATGCTCTTCTCGTTGGCCTCTGAGGGGAGCACGGGCGAGACGCGGGCGTGACAAACGGAGCAGTCCCTCAAGAGGTGGGAACGACATGAGTGGATCTGAAGCTGTGGAGAAGGCGATACCAGTACTGACCAAACATCTGGGTCTTACACCGACCGAGTCGAAAGTCCTCCTGCCCATCTATGTGGGTGGGAACATGACGCTGGGCGCGATAGCGCTCTTGTCCGGCCTGTCAAGGGCCCGGGCCGAAAAGGCTCTTCGAAGTCTACTGGACAAGGGTCTTGTAATCAAGATTGAGGGCGTCGTGCCAATCTATCGTGCCCTTCCTCCGAGCCTTGCATTGGCGGATGTCTTGGCCAACGTGGTCGAAGATATGAGAGCCTTCTCGGATAGGATACAATCGTCTGTCGATGAGGGAATTGCAAAGGCAGAAGACACTGTCAAGAAAGTCACGGATGAGCGTCGTGCGCGAATGGAGCGGCTTCGCAACGAGTTCGAGTCATACGAGGCAGGCGTGCTGGACACTGTGCGCGAGCAGACCGAACACATGGTTCGAACAACAAGCGAGGCGCTAGCCAAGTTCTTCTCCACTGTGGAATCCACGATGAATAGTCTGGCCGCCCACCTCGAAGACAGCATCGGTGACGAACTCTCATCCTTTCAACGTGACCTTGACGAGATTCAAGAGTCTCTTGATTCCCGTTTGTCTGCCCTCTCCACAGAGCTGGATGCCGCCGTGTCGTCCGAAAAGGCATCGACAATGAAGACCGTTGAGGAGCTCACTCATCGTGCGGAGTCCCTGATTGACGAGGCTCACAATGCCGTCAAGTCGACCATAGCTGATGCGGAGTCGCGGCTGCGTGCCATAGTTGCCGACACTGCTGAAACGCTTCGACGCAGGGGGGACTCATTGTCCTCTGAGGCACTTGAGGTTCTAGCATCAGCATCAGACGAGCTAGAGGCCACCGTTGAGCACTTGAAGGCTGAGCTGAGCAGCACATACGTCCAAGCCCGCGAGCTTGTTGCTGGGCTGATGACACGAACCAAGAAGCTCAACGAGGAATATGCCTCCCTTGTGTCTGGGAAGATTGAGGATGCCATTGGTGTAACAAGTTCGATGCGGGGTGACATTGAAGACTGGAAGCATGAGGTCACAACCTTGGTCGAGAGTGCCTCGCAGACAGTCACCAACCATCTGAACCAGATCTCGGCTATTGATGCATCGTACTTGGATGGTATCGAGAATGTTCTCAGCTCGCACATGGAACAGTCATCATCTCTCTTGAGCAATGAATACGCGGAGCTACGCAAGCTTGTGTCGTCAGTCCGGGACGACTTTGAAACCTTCCTATCCTCAGGGCGCTCAGTTGTGGTTGAGATGCTCCAAGCTCAGAATGCCGAGGAGCTGGAGCGACTCAAGCAGGCCCAGGAAGACCTCTTCTCGAAGCTCGGTAGCGGGACGCGAAAGACACAGACAGCACTGAAAAAGCAGGTTCAGGAAACTATCGAGAGCATCAACAGCATCTTCGAAACTGAAGTGAACGAGCTCTCGGCACTTGTCAAGAACATGGACAGCAGACTGAGATCTGCGTTCTCATCTGTCATCTCATCGTTATCCACACGGAACGAAACCGTGTTGAGCGGGGCAGAGAAGTTTGTCGAGGACTTCGAGGGGACCTTCGGGGTTCAGCTTACTGAGATACTCAACCGTTTCTCCACCCAGATAACTGACCAGGCCAATGCCACAAAGGAACTATACGAGAGCATAAACGCGCGGCTAGATGAGAGGCTTGCTGAGGGCGTATCAACGATTCGGTCGCATGCAGAGAGAGTAGAAACCGAGATTGAGTCAGCGATTGCCGATCAGGTGGAACGAATTGACCGGCATGCAGAGGGGATTAGACAAGAATTCCATATGCACATGGAGGACATCACCCAACAGTTCATTTCACTGGTGCAGGGCCTTGAGGTCGCTTTCAATGGTCTACTGACGAACCAGACCATGGAGGCCCGTGACCTTGTCAGGTCCAACCATGTGGCCTTCAGAGAGGCCATTCGCCGTGAGATTGCCAACCTGAAGGAGGACTCACTGCGGCTCCAGCAGGAGTACGCCTCAGAGATAGGCGCTCGAATTGACGAGGTCATCGAGTCCGCCGCTGAGGCGAGGAAGGCCCTTGAGGAACTGACCAGTGCCAAGCGTGCGCAGGTGTCTCAGGGGTTGCACGAGACTCTCGATGGCATCCGGAAGGTCTTGGAGGGGATCGAGAACAGCCTTCGGGACATTGAACGGGGATCCATCAGGCAGATGGGTGAAACGCTCGTTCAGCTCACGCGCGAGTTCGAGTCATCGATGGTCGGTGCTCGGGAAACAATTGCTGAGCGCTTGGAGAACGCGCAGGAAATGGTCGCGTCGAGCTTGCGGAAGAGTATTGCCAATGCACGAAATGTGGCTGAGTCGTTTGTCACCGAGGAAACCGACCACCGTCAGCGTTTTGTTGCTGATACGAGCAAGAAGCTGGATGGTGTTGCCACCGAGATTGGGAACGAGGTCTCTGCGAAGTTTGATGTGTACAGCACGCGGCTAAAAGAGCGGGAGTCCGAGAGCGTGAGGCTCCGTGCTCAGATGCGTGATGAGGTCATTTCCGTTATGAAGCAGCGTCGTGCGCAGGCTGTCGAGTCGCTGGAGGGTGCATCGGCGTGGGTTGACTCGACGATGGGGAACATCACAGCATCACTAGAGACTCTCGCAGAGAAGCTCAATAACGACATAACAGTCGTTCAGCAGGGGCTTGCGAAGGCTTCAAGTAATGCCTCTGAAACGGTCCTCAACAAGGGTACCCAAGCCATTGCCAAGATTGAAACATCCACACTGGACCTCATCAAGCAAGTCGAGTCCATGTTGAGTCAGCACGTGACAGATCTGAC
>CAZSTY010000227.1:0-3038 GCA_964609885.1 uncultured archaeon | reverse complement strand
GCAGATGCCACCAAACGTGAGGATCATACGCGTCAACTGTACGGGCAGAGTGGACCCCCTCTTCATTCTCGAGGCCCTATACCAGGGGGCGGATGGTGTCTTGATATCGGGGTGCCACCCGGGCGACTGCCACTACACCAGCGGTAACATCAAGATGCGTGCGAGATACGCACTGCTTCAGAACCTCCTCGAACAGGCGGGGATAGATCCCCGGAGGGTGCATCTGCAATGGGCCAGTGCAGCAGAGGGGGACGTGTTCGCCGAGGGGGTGAGCATGATGGTCGAGCGCATCAAGAAGATAGGGCCAAACCCGATGAGGGAGGGGAAGTGACTTGACGACACGTGTTGCCTTTGCACAGCTCGCGTCCTGTTGGGGCTGTGACCAGTCGCTGATGGATCTGCATATGCGCCTCCTCGAGGTACTTCCGCAGCTTGAGATTCTCTACTGGCCGGCGGTGGTGGACTACAAGCTGGCTGACCTTGAGGCCCTCCCAAGAAACTCAATCCATGTTGGATTCGTGGAGGGGAGTTGTCGAACCGAGGAGGACGTGCACCTCCTGAATGTAATGCGCGAGAAGAGTAAGTTGCTGGTGGCATGGGGGTCATGCTCCTGCTACGGAGGTGTGCAGGGTCTTGCGAATACATGGCCCCTCGCGGAGCTCGTCGAGAGGAAGTTCCAGAGGGCCGAAACCATCACCGATGCCAGAGTACCGGATGTCAATGTTCCACCATTCACAGAACACATCGTGCCCAATCCGGACCGCGTGAAGTTCGATATGATACTTCCCGGCTGTCCGCCCACGAGTGACAACATCTATGACATTGTTGTGGCGCTATTGACTGGCGCGCCGTTCGAACTTCCTGAAACAACCGTCTGCGACCAGTGTCCGCGAAAGCGGGAGGAGAAGCACATCACACGCTTCAAGCGCACATTCGAGGGTAAGCCTGACCCAGAGAAGTGCCTCCTTGACCAGGGATACCTGTGTCTGGGCTTTGCGACGATTGGTCTGTGCGGCGCCCAATGCCCAAGTGCCAACTCACCGTGTAAGGGATGTTTTGGCCCACCGCCCTCTGTGAAAGATCATGGAGCAAAGATCATCTCAGCACTGGGCGCCATTGCGGACATCGACCCCGAGGAGCTGAAGAAGATGTTTCCCGACCCCGTGGGCTCGTTCTACTTCACCGACTATGCAGCATCATATCTTGCCAAGATTGGAGCCAAGAAGAGAGAGGAGAGATGAGCATGGCTGACGAGAAGGTCATCCGGATTGAACCCGTCACTAGGCTGGAGGGCCACGGGGATGTCACGATTAAGTTGGGCAAGGATGGGAAGGTGAAGGATGTCCAGTTCAACGTGACAAGTACAAGGTTCTTCGAGAAATTCCTTGAGGGGCGGTTCGCTGAGGAGGTCCCGCGCATAGCGGAACGCATCTGCGGTATCTGCCCAGTGCCTCACCACCTCGCCTCGGTGAAGGCCGTTGAGGCCGCCTGGAATGTGACCCCGCCTCCCGCAGCAATCAAGGTTCGCAGGCTGCTAATCAACGCGAAGCAACTCTCCTCTCATGGGCTACACTTCTTTGCGCTCGCAGCACCGGACTTTCTCGCAGGCCCGTTTGCTGAGCCCTCTAAGAGGAACGTTGTGGCGATAATCAAGGCTCTTCCCGACGTTGGCAAGCTGGCCCTTCAGGTCATGCAATACGGTCAGGACCTCGTGGCCGCGATAGGCGGCAAGGCGATTCATCCTGTCACGGCAGTCCCAGGAGGACTTCTCAATCCATTCTCAGAGGAGAAGAGAGATCGGTTTCTCAAGTTGATGAGCGGCCTGAAGGAGTGGATGGCCCAGACTGTAGACCTTGCGCGAAAGGTCATCGAAGACTACTGGGATCCCGTCACCAAGCTCGCCGTCGTGCCAACTTACTATGTGGGCACTCATGACAAGGGGGCTCTTGAGATCTATGACGGGAAGATTCGCGTCATGGACCCCGAGGGAAAGATAGTCGCCGACTTCAAGCCGAAGGACTATCGCAAGTATTTCGGCGAGTACGTCCCGGATCACTCCTATGCCACACACATCTACTACAAGCCCGTGGGATACCCGGACGGAATATGGCGCGCCAACACGTTGGCGAGATGCAATGTGGCTGACAAGATGAAGACCCCGCTGGCCCAAGAGGCTCTGGAGGAGATGAGGGAGAAACTCGGAAGACCAATACATGCGACATTCGCGTATCACTGGGCACGGGTCATAGAGATGATTCAGGCCATGGAGGAGATAGACCTCCTC
The DNA here is from genome assembly GCA_964609885.1 of uncultured archaeon. Taxonomy (GTDB): domain Archaea; phylum Asgardarchaeota; class Thorarchaeia; order Thorarchaeales; family Thorarchaeaceae; genus B65-G9. Next base: position 754 of record CAZSTY010000227.1, on the reverse strand, counting down.
CTGAAGGACCCTGACATTGTCAGCACAGATGTCAAGCTGTCAGATGTGGAGCCCAAGAGAGGTGATGGGGTCGGATGCGTGGAGGCGCCTCGCGGTACTCTCATCCATCACTACTGGACCGACGAGAGAGGCATTGTGACACGCGCGAATCTCATAGTGGGCACGAACAACAACATCGGCGGGATTGAGAAGAGTCTGTTCGAGGCGGCGCGACAGATCTTCGAGCAGAAGGCCCACGAGTCGCTGAAACTCCCTGAGCCGATGATAAAGTAGGCCCAGGCCAGAGTGTTGACCCATCAGACGCCGGCAGAGCGCTTCTTCAGGATGACGTATACGAGGACATCTATCATGATCGCTCTGGCCCCAGCCGCTATCACCTTGCGGACACGCTCCTCAGGGGTCACGAGCAGCGCCGGATAATCTGGACAATCTTGGACACCGACGACTAAGACACCCCATGAACATGACATCACCAGCGTCCTCCAGTCCTCTATCATCATACATACCTTCTCCTCGACCTGCTCACTGATGTCGTCGCCACCATCTCTTACTGTCATGTTGTCAGTATCTGCTGGTCCTCGTCGACCCGGTGTGTGCAAAGACCATTCGCCGCTGGGATTCAAGAGGACAGTCCCGTAGTCTTCGTACTGGAATGTGTGGAGTTCAAATAGTGTGGGTGGGAGCAGATGATCAGAGAGATATTGTCCTCACTGCGGTAGCGAGCTCCACGCAGATGTCAACGCCGCGAGGAACA
>CAZSTY010000226.1:0-3053 GCA_964609885.1 uncultured archaeon | reverse complement strand
GCGCCCTCAAATGCCGGTCCTGCAGCAGTGGAGCAGCACAGCATCTCACCCGCGTGTGCCAGAATGACCTCTCCGTTGGTGCCCAGGTCAATTCCAAGAACGCTCTTGGAGGTCATATCAAGGCCTTGGGATAATACAAAGGCCACAGCGTCACCGCCCACAAATCCAGCCACATTGGGCGCGCAGTACACCTGCGCGTTGGGGGCACTGACCAGATCGACGTCGGTGGCAGGAAGGACACGGGAGTCTGTCATGGCTGGCGCAAATGGAGCCACAGCGAGCGAGTTGATGTCAAGTCCTAGGAACAGATGATGCATGGCAGTGTTGCCAACCACGCTGACGCGTGTGATACTCTCAGGCAGAAGATCGGCTCGGTCGCACAGTCGTTGTATGAGCGTGTCAATGCACCCTCTTACCAGGGTGCTGAGCCTACCCACCCCATCCGGATTCTGAAGTGCAAACGTCAGGCGCGACATCACGTCAGCACCGTACGTGCTCTGAGGATTGAGTTCGGACTCCGAGGCAATTTGGGCTCCCGTGGAGAGGTCGACGAGGTAAGCCACCACCGTGGTAGTCCCAATGTCAATGGCGACACCGTACTGTCCATCCAAACCATGGTCTGGTTGTGGAGGGGGGAGGGATCGTTTCACGTCCGTCAGGACTGTCAGACCCTCGGAGCCCTGAGGTAGCCACACCTGAAGATCCCGATCCACACGATGAGCGCAGGCCAACCTGAATCCCGAGTCTATCTCTGACTCGCTGAGCCATCTCAAGTCTGCATCTGTGACTGGTAGCCCACCGACGACCCTGACTCTGCAGCGTCCGCAAGTACCAGTGCCGCCACACTCGGACGGGATATGGAGTCCAGCATCACGGGCGGCATCGAGGATTGTCTGTGAAGATGTGGCCAAGACCCTTGTGCCGAGCGGCTGAAATGTGATCGTATGTCGTTTTTCTCTTCTGGACAATACTATCGCTCCGTTGGCCGGTTCATGATTACAATCACCTGGCAGACATCAGCAAGGCTCTGAGATTCTGCGCAGGGGTTTCTATTGGCAGGTCGCAGCCGCTGCTCAGGATGTACCCACCACCATCAGAGGCCTCATTGATTGCCTCTCTTGCTGCATGCCTTACCTCGTCAGGGGTTCCTTCAAGCAGTAGAGATGTGTCGATGTTTCCAATGAGCGCGCTCTGCCCATGGGCGACGTTCTTCGCCTCACGCAGATCAACTGCTGAGTCTATGCTCAGGGCATCAGCACCGGTTTCGCACATATCCTTGACTATCTTGCCTGTGCGTCCGCAGATGTGAACGGTTGCCATCGCACCTGCGCGGTGTATCTGCTCGACCTGTCGTTTCAAGAAGGGCTGAGAGAACTCACGGAAATGACGCGGTGAGATTATGCTGTTGCTCGCGGAAGGCTCCAGTATCACGATGTTGTGTGCGCCAGCGGCGACCAGTGCCCCAACGTACGGCTCAATGATGTCGACACATCGGGCCAGCGCTGCTCTCACAGAGTCTGGAGTTTCCATTACTGCCTCGAGCAGCCTTGAGATTCCTAACAAATGCCCTGCAAGTGTGAAAGGCCCAATCACGTAGCTGCTCACCAGATGGCTCTCTCCTACTTCTCTGGCAAGAGCAGCTGTAGTATCTACGAAAACACTGAGTCGTGTCCCGTCCACATCCAGCGGGTCAAGTTCCACAATCTGGTTGGGGTCGGACAACGGGTGTTGACTCACATATGGAAAAGCGTCTGTGGGAAAACGGGTTTCTGCGCCTAATGCCTCAGCCTCAACCGTCAGGTCCATGACGGTAAACACGCCGTCGTATGAGAATTCCTTCAGGCAGCGGAGCAGTGCTTGGGCCTGTTGGTCCGCTTCGGTGAGCACAAGGTGGACGGGGATGCCCGTCACACTACATGCAAACAGGCCAACTATTGGGATTACAGGCACCCGTGCGGTTTCTTCAAAACGTAGAGCCCTTCTAACCATGTCTAATGGGGAGTCAGGAGTCACTTTAAGATCCACCCTAAATTCTTTAACATCCATTCGTCTTAGGATAAGCTCAGTTTAATAAGTTGTGAGCCCACTGCATGGCCGCGCACGAGGAGATTGATCATGAACGAGCAAGAGATTATGGACAGTCTGAGAGAGGCAGTGATCAATGGGCAGCGTGACGAGGCTGCTCGGCTCGCAAAAGAGGCGATTGACCGAGGTGTTCCCCCTCTGGACACCATCATGAAAGCCTGCTATCCTGCGATGTCACGTGTGGGCGAGCTCTATCAAGATGGTGAGTACTTCATCCCTGAGATGCTGATGTCCGCCAAGGCCTTTGAGGCGGTCATGGGAGTTGTCGAACCACATCTGGAAACCGACAGCACAGTTATGGGCACCGTTGTCATCGGCACATGCAAGGGTGATATCCACTCGCTCGGAAAGAATCTGGTCGCTTCGATGCTAAAGGCGTCTGGTCTGAGGGTCATAGACCTCGGTGAGGATGTGCCGGCAGAGAAATTTGTAGAGGCGGCCGAGAAGAACGACGCAGACATCGTTGCAATCTCGGCATTGATGACCACCTCCATGGGATCCATGCGTGATGCAGTCAACGCAGTACGAAAGAGCGGTGTCCGATTCAAGGTGATTGTGGGTGGAGGACCCGTCACCGAGGAATTCGCTAAGTCGGTCGGAGCAGACGGCTACGGTGACGATGCCGTTGACGCCGTGCGCGTCGCGAAGGGCTTGATAGGTTCGAAGGTCTAGGGCTCACGAAGTCGACTCTTCAGAGCCATTATCTCATCGCGGAGGCGTGCCGCCTCCTCAAACTCCAAGCGTCTTGCCGCCTCCTTCATCTGAGCCTCCAGGTCAACGATCAGCCCAGCGACATCCGTAAGATCAGATGGTTCCTCCGCGAGGGTGGCCTGTTTCGGCCTGCGGCGTTCAATGCCCTGTGCAATGTCTTGGATTGACTTCTGGATTGAACGTGGCTCTATGCCATGTTCCTCATTGAATCGAATCTGATAGCGCCTTCGACGGTTGGTTTCCTTAATGGCTGAGCG
>CAZSTY010000225.1:0-3066 GCA_964609885.1 uncultured archaeon | reverse complement strand
CAGAAACATCTGTGACACTACCATCAGGTGGTGTGCACATCGGTACCAGCGGCTGGTCGTACGACAAGGACTGGAGAGGTATCTTCTATCACGGACAGAGTTCTATGCTGGAGCAGTATCTGAGTTACTTTGAAACTGCTGAGATTAACTCAACGTTCTACGCCTTGCCGCAACCTGCCTTTGTTCGGCACCTATCAACAGCAACGAAGCCTGATGCATTCTTTACTGCAAAGTTCCCGCGGAGTATCACCCACGACAACAGGCTCGATGTGAAGGGCGAGGCGGGTGCAGTCTTGGAGAAGTTCTTCTCGTTGCTGCACCCCCTTGTGGATAGAATTGCTGCTCTGCTTATCCAACTCCCACCTTGGGACCTTGCGAAGATGGCCGATCTGGAGGCCTTTCTGTCGAGCCTGAGTCCCGACTTCAGATACGCCATAGAGTTTCGCCACAAGAGTTGGCTACAGTCTTCAGTCATGTCGTTGCTGGAACACTATCGTGTGGCCTATGTTATCGTAGACGAACCGTTGTTGCCACCGGATCTGATTGTGACCACCGACTTTACCTACGTACGCTGGCATGGTCACGGTAGGAGACCATGGTACGACTACCTGTACTCCGAAGAGGAGCTCAAGCAATGGGTTCCTCGTCTGAGGGAACTTGAAAACGAAGTGGGCCTTGTACTGGGATATTTCAACAATCACTTCGCGGGGAACGCACCACTGAACGCTCTTCAGATGCTGCACCTCATGGGGCTGGCAACACCCGCACAGGAATTGAAACTTGAGCGGATGCTTCGCAGAGGAAACAGTGAGCAAATGACACTCGACGAACATTGGGACTGATACTTCACGAAACTCTAATAAGACGCCTGCTGGTGCTGAACGCCACGGGTGCGATTGATGGACGCAGAGATGACTGAGGTAGCGATGGTGCGGTCCCCAGGAGACCGTAGATGGCGCGCGGGTCGAGGGTTTAGTCTTGGAGAGCTCAAGGCAGCTGGACTCACGGTTTCCCAAGCACGGCGCATAGGGCTTCGCGTGGATCTGCGCCGGAAGACCACACATCCTGAGAATGTTGAGATCGTCAAGTCTTCGATGACCGGATAGTATCCTCAAGAGTGCGCGCTGACTGCGTCAGGGGATACGACGGTATTGGGCACACAGGGGCCCGAGGCGACGGGGGTGAATCCATTGCTCGACTATGATGGCATTATTGAGGCGATAAGAGAGCCTCCCCACTCGACGGGTCCGGTGATCATGCCCGACTTCTTCTTGGACCACTTCATCATGGGCTCCAGTTTTAGCAAGTTCGTTGAGGATGTGGAACGCGTCGCACAGCAGGGTGGCGGCAATATCATTGGCTCTCGCCATCTCATCCGGCGAGGAGGAAACTCTGTCAACACGGCCTCAGCTCTACTCAGACTCGGTCTTAGGCCCACGTTGATCGTGAAGACCAGCCCCCAAGGCGCAGAGCTGCTGAGGGCCCTTGTGGATCCTCATCTTGACCTGAGTCACGTACATACAGATGGTCTTCTGTCTGCTACGGTTTCCATTGAAGTCGACTATGATGGCCGCAGGACCAATATTATGGTGAGTGACAGCGGATCCGCGGCCGACTTCTCACGTAAAGACCTAGACGAAACGGACATTGAGGCAATTCGCGCGGCTCCGCTTGTAGCCCTTCTGTGTCTGAATCACAACCGTGATCCTGCCGGGTTGGCAAGGGACATCTTCTCACTGGTGCGCGATGTGTCCAGCGCTCTCACGTTCATGGATGTTGGCGACCCCTCCAGCCGGCCCGAGATGTTGGGGCCCCTCGTACGCGAGGTCTTGTGCGAGGGTCACGTTGATATTCTCAGCGTCAACGAGAATGAAGTGAGATGGATTGCTCGCGAACTTGGATCGAGGGGGAAGAAAGTCGCAGACAAGTGCGAGAATCCTGACGAGTGGTTGCGATGTGCTCGTCTTGTTGCACAAGAAACAGGGTCGCGAGTGGACCTTCACACCCCGTTCTTTGGCGCAACATTGAGTTCCGAGCTGGAGGTCGTGATCCCAACCTTCAGAGTGGACGTGAGAGTGTCCTGTGGTGCAGGGGACGCATGGAATGCAGGTGACATATTCGGCACACTCCTTGGCATTGGGCCTGACCAGCGTGTGGTCCTTGCTAACGCTGTCGGGGCGCTCTACGTGTCATCTCCCGAGGCGGAGCATCCCACTCTCTCCGACGTGGAGCAGTTTCTGAAATCCAATCCAAGTTTAACGAAACTTGGCAACAAGTTACTTAAGCCGCCTTAGCGATTGTAGATTCACTGTGGGGCCTAATAGAGGAGATTCCTTGTAATGGACATCGACCGTGCTCTTAGCAAGCTAAAGTTCGATGAGTCGGTCAGCGGGTACTGTCTCCTAACCAACGACGGCGAACCATTCCTGTCATTCTCCATGCCCGAAGATGTCTTTCCTCAGATTCGCGGCGCTCTCCGGATACACTCTTCATCCTTGAAGCTAATGAACATAATGACAGACCAGGGCATCGTGATCCTTGCGCGAGTCAACCCAGAGTGGGTGCTGGCGGTGATCTTTGCGGAGCAGCAACTCGGCATCGCACTTCAGAAGACAAGGGATGTCGTCCGTCTGTTGAGTGAAGTGGACCTTCCCCCGCCGCCGAAACCCGCAGAGATCACTGTTGAAGAGGTACAGGTTGAAGCGGCCATGGAGCCGGAGCCTCAACCTGCCCAGCAGGAACCGACCACAGAGTCCGCGGAGATTCCAATCGAGGATGTGCGGGTTGCCCATGGTTGCGTCGTTCATCGCGCGGATCGTTATGCCGATGCCATGGTGATGGACTCGGAACTGAACAGGGCATTGCGTTCTCTGAGTCCGACAGCCATTGATGTCCTCCTCATGATTGACGAGGAGCGAACCGTCTTCAAGATCTCGGAGATTCTTGCCAAGCCTGTTGACGAAGTGATACGAGTTGTCCGCTGGTGTGTTTCCAAGCGTATTGTCACGGTGGAGTGTCCCGAAGAACAGGAATCTGGCCCCAGAGTGATTGTGGAGGTTCCTCTAT
>CAZSTY010000224.1:0-3092 GCA_964609885.1 uncultured archaeon | reverse complement strand
TTCTTGCAGTCGCATTCTACGCGATTCTGGCGCTCGTCTTCATGGCAGTCACGTTCATCGGGATGTACATGGGCGGTGTCGGTGCAGCAGTTGGCGGATATGGTGATGCACAGGAGAAGCGCGGCATTCGAAAGTTCATCCCCCTCTTTGGTGTCTATGTCGGGATGTTCTTCGAACTCAGCATCAGTGGTCTGTTGGACTTCGCGATTCCGTGGTTGAAGACATACCTCACATTCCCGTTGCCGTTGCAGGAGTCGTCGCCTGATCCGTCGGGTGTTGGAATTGGCTACTACATAGCGATGGCGTCCATCCTTTACAGCCTAATCTCGGCGGTGAGGGAGTCTTGGTCACTACGGCGCGACGTGGTGTCCTCCGAGGCAATTGGCGAGCAGGGCTCACTACTCGGTTATGTAAGGAATCCGCTGTTCGTTGCCTTCTGGGCCCTTGCCACGGTCGTTCTGTGGCCGCTGTTGCCGTTCGTCTATCTGGACTGGGGTCTCGCGCTACTCTACACATTGGGATGGATCACTGGGTTCGCCGTGACGTGACTCGCTCAAAGAGGTGCATCCGCGATCGTCACAAATAGCTATGATACCATGTTTGTGTGACGACTGCGGGGCGTGTGGTGGTTCATCTCATGTCGGACTCATGTGATAAGATAATCTTCGACTTAGGCAGACCTCTCATAATGGCGCATAGGGGCGACTCTGCGTCCACCCCTGAGAACACCATGCTGTCCATGGAACGCGCAGTGGAGGTCGGTGTGGACATTCTCGAGACCGATGTTCGGATGACGAGCGACGGTCAGCTTGTCCTGTTCCACGATGACACGCTGGAGCGCACCACCGGCGTCACTGGTCGGATCAGCGACTACACCTTGGAGGAGCTAAAACAGATTGATGTGGGGAGTCTATTCACTCCAGATGGAGGACTCACATATCCTTTCAGAGGAAAGGGCCTGACAATTGTGACACTGAGGGAGGCGTTCGAGCGGTTCCCAGACATGCGGTTCAACCTTGACATCAAGGACATGGACCGGCGGGCCGCAGAGGCACTGGCAGAGATAATCAACGAGTACGACATGAGCGGCTCTGTTATTGTTGGGTCGTTTCATGATGCACAGATTCAGCGTTTTAGACGGCTGATGCCCGATGTTGCCACCGCGGCTGCCCCCTCTGAGGTGACCAAGTTCCTGTTCGGCGTGAAGTCCCGACTCCTTCCAGTGGTTGTCCGTCGGTGTCCGTACCGTGCCTTTCAGGTGCCCGTGAGGTACGGGCGAATCTCAGTTGTCGACAGACGCTTTGTGAGTGAGGCTCACAAGAGGATGGTGGCGGTCCATGTGTGGACGATCAATGACCGCGAAACAATGGAACATCTCATTCAGCTTGGAGTCGACGGAATCTTTACTGACAATCCTCGCCTGCTTCGATCTCTCTTGGAAGAGCAGGGCCTACTGTAGGCCGAGAATCCGCCTCTACGGGCCATTTCAGGGCCTCTGAGCGGACCCAACCGAATAAGCTTAATATGCTGCGGGTGGTGGAGTCATAATTGTCTGCTTCCCGTACGGAACGCCGACGGGGACTCGACGAAACACCAGTATGTGGAGATATGGACCAATGACCTGTCCGGAATTCATTCCCGAAGAGAACAAGTGTGGTGTCGACGGCTTCAAGTTTTACGAGGGCATGAACAAGCCCTGTGAGACGCCGGGCATGACCAAGGAGAAGTGCCCGCGCTTTGCAATGCAGAGCTAGACGACACCTGTAGGACGAAGCGCTTGGGCTGAGCCTGTCGCTTATCATGGCGTCAAGCTCGGTCCAGCTCAGCAGTTCTTTTGTCAGTCAGTTTCATAGAGTTATAATCCTCGTAGGTCTCCGTGTCGGCCGGCCATCGGGAGTTCTCAATGATTGACGGGAAGAGTTATACGCCAGACTACTTTCTGGGCCGAACTGGTGGATTGTCCTATGGTCAAGGCGTATGTGTTGATCAAGATGGAGAGCGGAAAGGAAGACGAAGTGACGCGTGAGATTATGAAGCTCCCCGTCACCGAAGAGGCTCACACCGTGTTTGGGATGTACGATCTTGTGGCCGAGATTCGCGGCCGCGACATGGAAACCCTAGTGGAGTTCATCACGCAGAAGATACGTAGGATTCCCGGGATTGCAGATACCCAGACCCTCTTGGTCGTAGATGTCGAGCTGGACATGAGTTCTCGACTAGCCTCGTGAACAAGGTTCGTCAGCAATTCTGTTAAATGCACGAGCGGCCGTATCCAGACCGGGACCGACACATAGGAGAGTGTTAGGGATTCCGGTGAAGACACTATCAAGAAAGCCGTTTCTCCTCATGTTGAGGGATGACTCTGGCGAACTCACTGAAGTCAAACTCGATCCGGCCCTTGTCACGAGCGACAACGCCCTCATCGTGCTTGACGAGTATAACGACACATGCTGGGTGTGGATTGGCAAGAACGTGAACATGCCCACCAGAATGCATACACTTCGCATGGCAAGGAGTATACAGAAGAGTGGACACAAGGTCGGGGTGACAACGATTGGCATGGCGACCTCACGCCTTGTTGAGATGATGGAGAAGGACTCCTCCGACCCCGAGGTAGCCGCGAACATTGAACAGTTCAAGAACCTGCTCGCCAGTAACTGGAAGTTTGAGGACGAGGTGTTGGCATATGACGAGGCGCTCGCCTCTCAGTACGAGGCAGCCCCGCCCAAGGTGCGTGACACCGCAGTGTCCCCGCCACCAAGACCTGCTGAGGCTCCGACGCCCCCTCCGACCCCTCCGCCGCGACCCGCGCCGAGAGAGGTAGCCCCTCCCACACCGCCCCAGCCGAGGCCTGAGCCTCGGACCACAACGAAGGCAGCGCCTGCCGGTGGTCTCTCGGAGCACAAGGCGGCCTATTTGCTCTATTCAGCTGTGAAGAATGCCGACCTGGTGTACACGGAGCGTTTCGAGCGCGACGGCAAGACGGGAATAAAGATTGAGGCACCAGGCATCATGATCATCGAGGCCGTGATGGACGGGGACGAGTTGAGGATTAGTCCTCCAGAGTTTGGCGACTCGGAGGCGGCTAAGAA
>CAZSTY010000223.1:0-3097 GCA_964609885.1 uncultured archaeon | reverse complement strand
AGATCTCTGGAAAGACCGGGTTGTCAGGGGTGCCAAGACCGTACCTCCAGTTGGCACAATCACCAGTCCTACATGACTCCACTGCGGCTATGAAGTCCGGGGAATGAAACAGTTCGAGTTCAACCCGGGTTGCAAGACGGGGCTCGAATACTTCCACATTGTCAAGCAATCCCAGTTCTCTTGACAGGAGGTACGTGAGCCTCAGTCTCTCAGGCTTCAGGGGGTGAGACTTGCTGAAGCTGTATTGGAGCAGTTTGTCGGTGTACGGATAGGCAAGCCTCTTACTCAATCAAACACACCGAAACGCTCCAGTCGCATCGTGCCTTATTAGGCTGACCAATCTTGACACCTAGTACCACTCGATGGTCCCGGGGGGCTTCGAGGTGAGGTCGTAGACGACCCTGTTGACACCGTGTACCTCGTTGGCTATTCGACTGGCTATGTTCAACAGGAGTTCCCACCGCGGAGTGCTGACGTCCGCCGTCATTGCGTCGGTGCTCTCCACAATTCGAATCACACACGCTTGGTCGTACGTCCTCTCGTCGCCCATCACTCCCACAGACCGAACTGGCAGGAGGACACAGAAGGACTGCCATACTCTCTCATAGATGGGGTCAGTCTGGAGTTCCTCTTGGAGTATCTTGTCAGCGTGCCTAAGGATTGACAACTGTTCTCTCGTCACGGGGCCGCCGATCCGTATGGCCAGAGAGGGACCGGGGAACGGTTGCCGTCGAATCATGCGTTCAGGGACACCAATCTTGAGACCGACACGTCTAACCTCGTCCTTGTACAGGTCCCTGAGAGGTTCCACCACCTTGAGGCGCATCCAGTCGGGTAGCCTGACGTTGTGGTGGCTCTTTATGACCGCAGTTGCCTTGCCGGTTGCTGCGCTCTCAACTCTATCGGGATAGATTGTGCCCTGTCCCAGGAAGTCAAAGCGTCCGTATCTCCTCTCGAGCTCGCGAGCCTTCCTCTCGAACACCCTGATGAAGGTCTCAGCAATGATTCTCCTCTTCTCTTCGGGATCTTCAATGCCGCTCAGGTTGTTGAGGAATTCATCACTCGCATCCACCACGTAGAAGTTGGGGAATCCCATCTCCTGAAAGGCGGTCTCGACCTCTTCCCTCTCGCCCTCCCGTAGGAGACCGTTGTCCACGAAGACGCAGTGAAGCCTGTCGCCGATTGCCTCTTTTATCAGGAACGCGGCGACGGTCGAGTCAACACCTCCGCTCGTTCCCATGAGGACCTTGCCATCGCCCACCTCATCTCTGATCCACTTGATGATGGATTGAACCTGGTCTTCCGGGGTCCATCTGTCACGGTATCCGCACACATCACGCAGAAAGGCCTCCAGCACGGACATTCCGTTGGGAGTGTGGGTCACTTCGGGATGAAACTGAACTCCGAAGACAAGTCTGTCGGTGCTCTCATAGGCAGCTATACGGTCCTCCTTGCTGAGAGCGAGCGTTCTCATGGTGTCAGGGAGCGAGCGTACCTCATCACTGTGACTCATCCATACGAGCTGTTCTCTCTCCAGCCCCTTCAGTATCGAGGAGTTATCAACAACGCGAATCTTCGTGCGCCCATATTCGGGGTTGCCCCCCGGAGCGAGCTCTCCGCCGTTGGCCACTGCAAGGAGCTGATGGCCAAAACAGATGCCCAGCACGGGTATGCGACGGTCTCTCAGGGTCTTGAGATTCGGTGAGAACCTCTCGAGGTCCTCGGGGCTTACGGTGCGAGGACCACCGGACAAGATCACACCACGGACTCCCGCGAGCATTGCGTCGTCGAGGACGCAGTCCTGTGGGACAATCTCGGCGTAGACACCAAGGTCACGACAGCGTCTGGCAATAAGGTGCGTGTACTGTCCACCAAAGTCCACGACAATGATCTTCTCCGGGGCGCCCATCGTCAGCCTACCTCTCGTACGTTGGCGGCGATATCGGTTCGGTACCTCACGGGCCCTGAGATCTTGCTCACGTCGGCGTAAGCTCTCTGTCGCGCCTCCTCGACCGTTTCGGCTGTGGCGAGCACGCCCAAGGCCCGGCTGCCGGTGGTGAAGATTCTACCTTCTCTCTCGTACACCGAGGCGTAATAGATGACGGATTGAGTTCCCTCTTCTATCGTGATCTCAGCGTCACGGACCACATCCGGCCCGGGATACCCCTGCGGCACCACGTAGACGCAGACTGTTGCAAGATTCCTGAATCGTGGTATGATGAGTCGCGAATCAATAAGAGATTGATACACCTCATCTGCAGAGTCCGAAAGTATCGTCAGAACATTGAGGGCCTCTGGGTCACCGTACCGGGCGTTGAATTCTATCACATGAATGCCCCTGTCGGTCTTCATGAACTGTCCGTAGAGTATTCCCCTGTACCTTGCTCCTGCCTTTTCAGCGAGACCGCGCACAACTGCTCTCATTATGTCGAGTGCCTCTTCTAGGTCTGATGGCGAGATGTATGATAGACCGTGATCTCGCTGCGAGTAGGAGCCCATGGAACCCGTGTTCGGCCCCGTGTCGTTATCATGCGCGCGCTTGTAGTCCCGAACGAGCGGCATTGGCACGATACGGTGTCCGTCTACCAGTGTCTGAACCGTGAATTCGATACCGCTAAGTTTCTGCTCTAGCACAACGGCTCCGTCCTTGGCTATCAGGGAGCTTGCGTAGTCAATGACCTCGTCTTTCGAGGCCAGATGTTCACCGAATATCTTTACACCCTTTCCACCCGTGAGCCCGTCTGGCTTTATGACCGTGTTCTCAAGGCCGAGGGTCTCAATCAGCTCCGCGATGTCCTCTTTCGACCGTGCGACACCGAACTGCGGGTTCGCTCGCGGAGCTACCTCAGATAGGAGCTGCCGTGCGAACACCTTGCTTGTTTCGATTCTAGCAGCAGTCTTGTTTGGCCCGACGCAGGGAACTCCTCTACCCTCGAGGAAATCTACAACTCCCGCGGCTAGAGGCGCTTCAGGCCCTATTACCGCATAGTCCACTCCATCCAGTGACGGGTACGATGTGAAATCATCAAGAGGGCCAATGGAGACCTCCCTTGAGATACTTGCGATTCCCGGGTTGTTCCTGCTCATCCGGGCCACG
>CAZSTY010000222.1:0-3109 GCA_964609885.1 uncultured archaeon | reverse complement strand
GTCACGAACTCTCGACCACAGATATACAAGAATTGGGAGATTGGGGTTGGTGGGACGACGATCTCGCGGATCGTCTTGTTGGAACCTCCCTCCTCCTGAATACCAAAGAAGAAGGCCACTCCGTTCTCGGGGATCTGCTTCATCTTCGTCAGTTCACTCAGAATGGCAGTCAGGTTGTCAGCCACATTCTTTCTGTTCGTCTTGCTCTTGATGTTGTCAGTGCCTGCTAGCTCGGTCCTGATAAACGAGATCACATCTGTGAGGCTCTTGGTAGGTGGAATGTAGAGCGTCGTGAATGAGCTGTGCCTGCCTTGGAGTGCCTTGAGCTCCTCGACCTTTTTCTTGAGTTGATGACGTTTCGTGCTCAACCTGTTCGCCTCACCTAACGTAATGACCGACTGCTGACCAAAGAAGCAGGAACCCCGGCAGCTGCCGGTAGGAGGCCTCGGAGGCATGTATTTTAACCTTGCGTCATAGGAGGCCCCGCCGTCTGCCACCGCGCTTGCGTAGTCCGGCGACACATTAAAAAGGGCCACGAGAATTGCCCCACTCAAACAGGTGAAGGACGGATGGATCACCGCCAATTTACAATCGCCATTTGAGAGAGCCTTACTTCTCCGGCCGAGTGTCGGATGAGGCGGGCCATCCAGCCCTGTACCGCAGTCGAGGAGCTTCTGAGAACAATGAGTAGTGACATACAGCTTACAGAAGGCGAGCGAAGAGTACTCTCGGAGCTCATGAAGATAGACTCTCGAGTGACAGCAGACGACCTAGCCGAGCGCCTAGGTGAGAGAAAGGACCGGATTGTGTCCATCCTCAATGCGCTGGCTGAGAGAAACGTTGTCGACCTTAGCACGATTGAAACTGAGTGGTTTGAGCTCACAGACGAGGGCAAGGAGTACGCACAGGATGGACTTCCCGAAGTGAGGCTCTTTAATGCCGTGAAGGAGCTGGGCGGAGAGGCCGAACTTGATCAGGCCGTACGGCACGCAGGCATTGGCCCGCGTGCAAAGGGCATTGCCATCAGCTGGTGTAAGAAGAACGGCTGGATCTCCATATCCAAACAGGACGGCAGGACTATCCTGTCCCTGAAGACTGAGAGAGCAGAATCGCCGGCCGCTGAGGTCCTATCAATGCTCGCCAGCGGGGCAGAAACCGTACCTGACAGCCTCCGCGAGAGTCTTGAACAAGTCATCGATCGTACGCTGGTCACCTCCAAGACACAAAAGACGTTCGTAGCGGAGATACCATCCGCGAAGCGAGAGTCTGTCAGCAGTCTTCTCAGCAGAGAGATGCACGGCCTTCTTGAGCTAACGCCTGAGCTACTGGCCAGCGGCGGTTGGCGCGACAAGACATTCAGACCATTCAACGTTGAGATCCAACCAGCCTACGCGAACCTTGGAAAGAAGCACCCGTATGCGGAGTTCCTCGACTGGCTCAAGGAGATACTCGTAGGGTTGGGCTTCACAGAATGGTTCGGGCCGTACGTGGAAACGGAGTTCTGGAACAATGATGTGCTATTTGTTCCACAGGACCATGTGGCAAGGGAAGTGCAGGACCAGTTCAGGGTTGCAAAGCCGTACGATCATGGTGATATCATCGATGAAAAACACTATCGCGCAGTCAAGGCCGTACACGAGAACGGTGGAAACACAGGGTCGCTGGGATGGCAGGCACCCTTCAGCCGCGAGATCACAACGAGGCTTGTGCTCAGATCGCACACGACGCCGGTGTCGATGAGGTATCTCTGGGCTCACGACGAGCCGCCTCAGAAGATGTTCATCATTGACAGAAACTTCAGGGCAGAGAAGCTCAGCGCGAAACATGCCCAAGAGTTCAATCAATGTGAGGGCATCATTTGGGATAAGGACCTGACACTCCGGGACCTCATGGGCTACATTAGCGAGATATGCCGCCGTGTTGGAATCAAGAAAATGAAGTTCAAGCCGGGCCAATTCCCATTCACGGAGCCGAGCGTGGAGGGGTACGCGAAACACGAGACCCTCGGGTGGATCGAGGTCGCCCCAGGAGGAATATTCCGACCGGAGGTCACGTATCCGCTCGGTATCAAGGACACCGTGCTGGCATGGGGTCTTGGAGCCGGTCGAATGTACATGGCTGCGATGGACATCGCAGACATCAGAGAGCTATACTCGCGTGACCTGACGTGGCTGCGCAGGAAGTACTTCGTGAGGTGATGACAGTGATTGTGGAGTGCAGTATTCAGGGTCTCCTTCGCCTAGTAGGCAAGAAGATGACCGACGAAGAGTTAGAGGATGCACTGTTCCTCCTCAAGGCGGAGGTTGAGAAGATAGAAGGCGACCTGATAGAGATTGAGATTAACCCTGACCGACAGGACATGCTGTCGGAGGAGGGCATTGCCAGAGCATTGAGGGCATTCCTTGGCATAGCACCGGGGCTGCCGTCATTCCCTGTCAGAAAGTCCGGCAAGAAGGTCATCGT
This sequence comes from uncultured archaeon, assembly GCA_964609885.1. GTDB lineage: Archaea > Asgardarchaeota > Thorarchaeia > Thorarchaeales > Thorarchaeaceae > B65-G9. The sequence continues at coordinate 646 of CAZSTY010000222.1, read as the reverse complement.
TGAGAAGGGCCTGGAGAGAGTTCGGCGATACATCGCTTGCGGGATTGTGAAGGGCGTAGAGATGTCAGACCAGTTGCTCAAGGACTACATGAGGCTGCAGGAGTCGCTGACGGCCACTCACGGCCGAAATCGTCGGAAGGCCAGTATTGGACTCTACGTCTACAGTGACATCAAGTTCCCTGTGGTGTACCGTACCGAACGACCCGAGAAGATCAGATTCGTTCCTTTGGGCTGCGAGAGCGAAATGGATGGTCCTCAGATACTGCGAGAGCATGAGAAAGGCGTGGAATATGGCCCAATCATTGCCGACTTCAAGAGATGGCCCCTGTTGGTGGATGCCGCAAATCACATTCTCAGCCTCCCACCCATCATCAACAGCAACGACCTCGGAAGACTGACCGAGGAAACCCGGGACGTGTTCGTCGAGGTCACAGGGACTCATCTTCCGACTGTCGAACAGGCATTGAACATCATGGTCACCTCACTGGCAGAACGCGGTGGGAGAATCCAGTCTGTCACCATGGAGTATCCTGACGGAACCACCATGGAAACCCCAAACCTAAGACCGACAAACATCACCATTGATCTGGACGAGATTCGCAGGCTCACAGGGCTCGCTCTCTCGGGAGAGGACATCGTCGAGGCC
>CAZSTY010000221.1:0-3109 GCA_964609885.1 uncultured archaeon | reverse complement strand
CTGTGACGCCCACCGGGGTCACGCTCATGATAGGTCTGAGAAACCGTGTGGCACGTTCCAGTTCGTTGTTTCGGCGTCGACTCGCAACACTGGACAGCACGGGCGTTCGTTCTCCGAGGCGACACAATCGCTCATAGAGAGTCATCTACATCCTCTGTCATCTGTACGAGGCAACCCTCATTTAAGAGGCCCGCCTAGAAAAAGTCGGTCAGGCGGGTCTGCGATAGGTGATGATCAAGAGTCACACAGGCCTGCATGTACCGGTCGATAGTATTCTTCAAAGTGGACCCCACAGCAGAGAGGGCCTCGGCCAAGTCGGGGAATCTCTGAGGACCATGTGAGAGAGCGCGACGGGCTATCTCTCGGAAACGCCATACTCCGAGCGGCACCCATTCCCTGGGATCTATCTCCAAGAAGACGACAGCACCCGCTTGGCGACGGGCCTCAGTCAGGTATTCGAGAACTGGCAGTCTGACCGCATAGTAGGCTCCGACAACATGAGAAGCGTAATCCTTCCTACCCCGAGCATATTCGTGGTCCGAGATGACGCGAGGTCTTGGCCCACTCAGCCAGCATTCAAGCACTTCGAACTGCCAAGGGCTCGGTAACAACAACACTGTGACAGTGTTCCCAAGCGCATGGTCTGAGAAGACTCGGTACTCGTTGATCTCTCTCATGTCGAGAACTCGTCTGTGGAGCTCCTTGGAGATGATGTCATCCACGGCCGTAATGCTCCACTCTGTCGGCACCAGCTTGCGCCTCTTGCCAATGCCCAAGAGTCCAACCGAGAACAGTCGAGTCACATGCTCTTGTCGGACACCGCTCTCAAACAATTCGACAATCCCCTGTGTTGCCTTCAGATCGGTGTCGGACGTTATTCGCTCCACGGGCTTTGGTACGCGTGGATTCTCTTCCAAGACAAATGACTTGAGAGGCGCCGACGGGCCGATTGGAAGCATCTGTCTCGTGAGGATCGTATTGAACGTGGGACGCTTCAGAAGTTCCGCCTCCGAGTCTGTGGGAGCCTCAGAGAGGGCCATAGTCTGTGTCTCTGCCAGAAGACGTGGTGGGTCAGATGCGGACTCAACGGGAAGCAACCGTTTCGTGCGAACAAGACTGAAGCGGAGAGCGAGGATCTCGTCGATGGTGCGGTCAAGCCAACGATTGGGCTGTTCCATGAGAGCTGCACTATCACCTCTCACTGGGGGGATTAGCGGCCCCGCCAGCACCTTGGGGTAGCCGAAGCTTCCGACAAAGACAGAGGGCGGAGAGGAACCCTCAAGGCTCATGCCCCGGACGGCGCTCTCGATATTGCTTAGCGAGAGTGCCCGCATGACAAGAGGACAGGGATGAATTCCGCATAGGGCCCTGTGACCCATGCACCTGCTACAGACTCTCTCATCAAAGGTCGGGGTCCGTCCAGCAGTGCCGGTGAGCCTTACTTGAACCATGGAAATGCTCCTCTCTCAAAGCGAGGCACGAATTGCTGTCGCTACCAAGTCTACGCGAACGTATTTAGGCGTCGTGGAGAGGACGATAGCAGTGAGTCAGAACTCATGGTTGAAGCGCACTGGTTGGCAATAATATGATGAGTACGAAGAGGGAGAGAATCGCCCAGCTACTCGAGGTGACAGAGGAGCCGTTGACGGCCCAAGAGATATGTGATGAACTGGGCCTTCGTAGCCGAAACGAGGTGTACGAGGCAATTGATCATATCGCGAAATCAGCGAAGAGAGAGGGGAAGGAAGTGCTCATCCGTCCTGCCTCATGTGCGAAGTGTGGCTATGTGTTCTCTGGGAGAGCGTCAATACGAAGACCGTCGCGCTGCCCTCAATGCAAGTCGGAGTGGATAATCGAGCCAGCGTATCTAATCCGCCCTCGCAGGAAACAGCGCAGGTGAAGTTCACTCGTCGTCGAGCCTGATTCTCCTCTTGATGCCGGCGCCCTCGTGCTTGATGTCGGTGACCCGCGTCACAACGAAGTCAGACAGGCCGTACTCGGCCTCTTCCACGAAGCCGTGGATGATGACCGGCATTCCGACACGCGGCAGGAATCTGCAACGATCCATTACGCGTGCTGACAGCTTGACACTGTAGGTCTGACCGGTCTCCTCGTCCTGTACGACAATCGTTGTGGAACCGTACCACCGTCGAGCACTGACTCGTGTCGTCGTACTCCGTCCAATCTCACGAATTATGCCTCTGACAACTGTCATCACTCATCCTCCTCCTGCAAGACCACTTTACCGTATCGGCCGCCGCCACCTGGTACGAATCCCACCGCTCCGCGGCGGTAAGCGATGATAGTTCTTGCCACCCGTTCGTCGACCTCTGCTATCTCATCCTGGGTATTGGTCGTCAGAATCTTTGTCTCGGGACCAAGCGTTTCAATCATACGATCGTACAGACTTCGGACGCGCTTGGAAGCGGTACTCTTCGTTTCGAGAGTTGCCCGAATTAGCTCAAGCAGCGGAGGCATGTGGAGATAGGGTGGTCTGTGACTGGGTGAGCGGCTCTCAGGCTCCCCAATCATCATGGCACGATCCCTGACGCCCAAGCGAAGAGGCTTCCCACATGCCGGACAACGAACCTTCCGTTCGTGAATGCTGCGCAGAAGCCTACTACGTTCCGCGGCCGACTCGACTGAGAAGTATACGTTGAGTCTGTCGAAACTTGGGGGCTCGTCTCCGGCACGCACCACAAGTGTTCTGCGGCAAGAGGAACAGAACGAGAGATAGTACTTGCCCAATCGGGGGTCAAGGCCCACATTCAACACAGGGCGTCTACCGCCCTCTCTGAACAGAGCACGCTTGAGCTCGTCAAACGAGGGGGCCTCCATGCGCAACCTCACGAATTCGCGACCAAGTTTCTCAGGACTGGGAGAATGCGCATCGCTGCTCGTGAGGAACGTCCTAGTTCTCAGTTCCGGGATGTGATCGGCAGTCTCGGTGTCCGCGGAGAGCCCAAGCTCGAGAAAGCGCACGGCGGAGGCCTCAGAACCGTAGCACGCTGCAAGGGATTCATACATCCCCTCACGAAAGATTGAACGATATGGGGTGAAGGCATGCGCGGGGCCTATGATTCCGCCGGTGTCTCGAACAACACCTGCA